>CAZUZR010000015.1:0-1535 GCA_964625025.1 uncultured Planctomycetia bacterium
TTCGCGAATATATCTTGCCGATAGATTCGAAATTCCCATTGGATAGCTTTAAGAGGATGTTAGAATGCGAGACGGAAGAAGAGAAGAGGCGCTGTTATAAAGACTTCGTGCAAGCGGTCAAGAGACAAATTGATAGCATTTCAAAAAAATATATTTTGCCAAATGAAAATACATTTGAATTTGCATTTATGTACGTCCCCTCGGAGAGCGTATATTACGAGGCGATTGTGAGGGATAAGCAATACGGCGAGGAGAATGCGTTGCTTTATTACGCGGGGAGGAATCGAGTTTATATCGTATCGCCCGCAACCTTATACCCCTATATCTCGACCATCGTCCATGGGCTTAAGGCGTTAAGGATAGAGGAGAATGCCAAACAGATCTTAGGGAAGATAGGTGCATTGAAAAAAAATTTCGAGGAATTTAAAACGGATTTCGATGTAATTGGCGGGCACATAAGCGACGCATATAAAAAATATGTCTCTGAGGCAGCGCGGAAATTGTCAAGGGTCGAGATGGACCTTTCTTCTTTGGAATTCCATAAGGATGAGCCGCAGTTAAAAAAGCCCTCCGAAGAGAAGGGCGCATTAGTTAAATGAGAGGCAGATTTTTTTTCTTCCTAAGGATAGGAATAAGCATTACGTTTTTAGCTTTACTATTCTGGCTTGCGAGAAAGGATTTGCCCGCCATCGCCAAGGCACTAAAAAATGCGAATCCAGCTCTCTTTGGCTTAGCGGTATTTCTAAATATCATAGCTGTTGCTGTAATCGCCCTCAGGCTTAAGAAGATACTTTCTGTACAGGGGTTAAATTTAAATTTCAAAGAAGCAATTTTTTTAAATTTTATAGGTCTTTTTTTTAACAATTTCTTGCCGACTTCGGTCGGGGGAGATTTGGTGAAGGCATACTATGCGACAAAAAGGACCGCTAAAAAATTGGAGTCTTTTTCGTCTGTCTTTTTCGATAGGTTCTTCGGTTTCCTTTCCATCGGGCTCTTAGCTTTTCTTGGAATTATATTCTTGAATAAAAACGTTAAGGATAAATCATTGCTATGGGGTTCGATAATATTTTTGGCTTTAGTATTTTCGATCTTTTTTATTTTTTTGAATAAGAGATTAGCAAAGGCGCTTTTTTCAGGGCTATTGGGTTTGTCTATTTTTAGAGAGGGCTCGAAACTAAGAAGGCTTTATCATGCGATTAATATATATAAGGAGCATAAGGTTATTATCGCGCAACTTATTGGCATCTCTTTAGCCGCTCAAATTATATTCGTGCTGGCAATATATGTCATAATAAAAAGCACATCTTCAGATATCTCGTTTCTATATCTGTTTCTCATAATCCCATTGGTTTCAGTTGCCGCGATGATGCCATCGATAAATGGGCTCGGGGTAAGGGAGGGTGCCTTTATCTATTTTTTAAGTGAATTCATCAATAAGGAGAGCGCTTTTGCCGTCTCTATTTTAATCCTTGCGGTCATCCTTATTACGAGTTTCGTTGGCGGCATCCTTTATCTATTTTCGGAAAAATTGTATA
>CAZUZR010000015.1:1635-13629 GCA_964625025.1 uncultured Planctomycetia bacterium
GAGGAAAATTAAGATGATAGATGAGGAATTGCTGAAGATTTTGGCATGTCCTAAGTGCAAGTCCGATGTAGAATTAAAGGAGAACAGGATAGTTTGCACAAATCCTGATTGCGGCCTAAAATATCCAATCAGGGATGGCATACCGATTATGTTAATCGATGAGGCACAGAGATAAGATGTCGAAGATACTAGTCATACACGGGCCAAATCTAAACTTATTGGGCGAGCGCCAACCTGATATCTACGGCAAGTTTACCTTGAACGCGATAAATAGGGAACTTAAAAAAATTGCTAAAAGCGAAAGGGTAGAAATAGAGATTTTTCAATCTAATCACGAGGGAGAGATAGTAGAAAAGATAGGCAAGGCAAAGGGCAAAGCGGATTGCTTATTGATAAATCCCGCCGCTTATACGCATACCTCGGTTGCCATAAGGGATGCAGTTCAAGCCACCGGCATAGCGACGGTAGAGGTTCATATCTCAAATATTTATGCCCGCGAAGAATTTCGCCATACTTCACTAATTGCACCTGTTGCCGTTGGTCAGGTAAGCGGCTTTGGGATGAATAGTTATAAGTTGGGCCTTAAGGCCGCTATCGATATAGCGAAAAAAAGAAAAAGATAAGGAATGCTTTAGCGGGCAGGCTCTATTTTACCCCGCACCTTTGAAATATTCAAGTTTTTAAAAAAATATTCTTTTATAAGATGAATAAAACAAAGGTGCGGGGTTTTAACAATATAAAATAAAGGCTGCGGAAAATAGATTGATATCAAAGCGCATAGATAAAGCTATAAGTCATTTTGACAAAGAAAACATCGATGCACTCCTCGTTACGAAGCCCGCGAACGTACGTTATTTAAGTGGTTTTCAAGGTAGCGAGGCCAGCCTCTATTTCACAAGCAGGGCGAGATTTTTAATCACCGATTTTAGATATGAATTACAGGCGAAGAAGGAAGTTAAGGGTTTCGAGATTAAATTGATAGACGGCTCGTTCTTCGAATTGGTAGGCAATTTAGCGAAAGCGCTTAAGACCAAGCGACTTGGATTTGAATATAAATGCTTGACTTTCGGCGAGTACGAAGGGATAAAAAAACAATTAATGGGCGCAGATTTTATACCTACCTTTGATATCGTTGAGAAATTTAGGCAGATAAAAGATGCTTACGAAATAGGCCTTATAAAAGAATCGATTTTAATTTTAAAGAAAGCGTTGTTTCATTTTAAATCCATATTGAAGCCTAAAGCATCTGAAAATGATTTAGCTGCAGAGATGGAATATTTCATTAAGGCAGCCAGCGGCGAGCGAGGTTCGTTTGAGGTCATCGTCGCTTCGGGAAACAATTCTGCACATCCGCACGCTAAACCAAGCAAGCGCGTAATTAAATCTAACGATATGGTTTTATTGGACTTAGGTATTAATTACAAGGGGTATAATTCCGACTTGACACGCATATTCTTTTTGGGTAAAATAACCACTAAAAGCAAAAATATTTATAATATTGTAAAAGAGGCTCAAAGGCGTTGTCTTAAGGCTATTCGTCCAGGAGCAAAGATATCGAGGATCGATGAAATTGCTAGGAGTTATATTCGCAGAAGTGGATTCGGAAAATATTTCGGACACGCCTTAGGCCATGGGATAGGGCTTGAGGTCCACGAAGAGCCTCCCATATCACATAAGGTTCACGCCATATTAAAGCCGGGAATGGTCTTTACGATTGAGCCAGCCATTTATTTACCTAATTGGGGTGGAATAAGAATCGAGGATATGGTTTTGGTTACTAGAAATGGATGTGAAATATTGACAGATGATATCGACAAATGAATTTAAAAACGGAACGACGATAAAGTTGGAAGGACAGTTATTTCAGATTATAGAATTTCAGCATGTCAAACCAGGCAAGGGAGGGGCATTTGTTCGGACAAAACTGCGCAGTTTAACGACAGGAAATGTTCACGAAAGGACTTTCCGTGCCGGCGAGAAGGTTGAGGATGCGTTCATCGAATATAAGAAATTCCAATACCTTTATGCTTCAGGCGGTGAATACCATTTTATGGAGCAGCAGACTTATGAACAATTTCAGTTAAATGCCGAGCAGCTCGCGGACGTCGTACATTATCTAAAAGAGAATATGATAATTACCGCATCGTTCTATGAAGGCAAATTAATAAGAGTTGAGCCACCTATATTCGTTGAGCTTAAAGTCCTTGAAGCCGAACCCGGATTAAAGGGCGATACGGCGAAGAGCGGCACAAAACAAGTAAGGCTAGAGACGGGATACGTCGTTCAAGTACCATTATTTATAGAAAAAGATAATATCATAAAAATCGATACCCGAACTGGTGAATATGTGGAGAGAGTTTAAACTATTAATTAGAATGGAAACAAATAGGATTTGTTTAGAGTTTAGGATTTCGAATTTAGGATTTATCGTTTAAAAGGGGGAATAATATGAACCTTAAAGAACTCAAAGAGATGATAAATCTGATGAACGAAAACAACCTCGTTGAGCTCGAGATAGAACGTGAGGGCTTAAAGATTAGAATTAAAAAGGGAATCTCAGGCATCCCGGAGATAACCCAAGAAAAATATATAATTCAACCATCCGGCTTAACGCCTGCTGTCCACCCAACGAAGGAAGCAGAGATCCCATCGATAAAACGAGTCGAAATAAAGGCCCCTATGGTCGGCACATTTTATAGAACGCCTGCGCCTGACGCTCCACCATTTATCGAAGTCGGCGATGAGATAGAGCCTGGCCAAGTCATTTGCATAATCGAAGCGATGAAGTTAATGAACGAGATAAAAGCGGAAATAAAGGGCAGAGTTGCTGAGATACTCGTTGAGAATGCGGAGCCGGTTGAATTTGGCCAAACTCTCTTTTTGATTGAGCCCACACCATAAAAGATGTTTTCCAAAATATTAATCGCAAACAGGGGAGAAATTGCCCTTAGAATCATAAGGGCGTGCAAGGAGCTTGGCATAAGGTCTGTTGCGGTATATTCGCAAGCCGATTCCGATTCATTGCATGTAAGATTTGCTGATGAAGCAATTTGTATAGGTGACGCTTCGCCACAAAACAGCTATCTTAACATCCCCAGCATCATTAGCGCGGCGGAGATAACCGATGTCGAGGCAATACATCCTGGCTATGGTTTTTTAGCTGAAAACGCACATTTTGCTGAGATATGCGACTCTTGCCAGATTAAATTTATTGGCCCGCCTCCAGAAGCCATACGCCTGATGGGCGATAAGATGGCAGCTAAGGAGACGATGAGAAAGGCGGGACTTCCGATAATTCCCGGCAGTACGACTGTAATAAAAGATAAAGACGAGGCGCTCAAGACCGCCCACAGGGTTAAATACCCTGTTATAATTAAAGCTGCTGGTGGTGGCGGTGGACGCGGGATGCGAATCGCGCACAACGATGTTAGACTTATCAGCGCGCTTATGACCTGTCAGGCAGAGGCAGGGGCCGCTTTCGGCAGCCCCGATGTTTATATCGAAAAATATATTGGTAATTCACGTCATATTGAGTTTCAAATAGTGGCGGATAAATATGGACACATCCTTCATCTCGCTGAAAGGGATTGCACAATACAAAGGCGACATCAAAAATTACTCGAGGAAAGCCCTTCGCCTGCCGTAGAGCCGAAATTGAGGAAGAAGATGGCAGATATGGCGGTTCGCGGTGCGAAGGCGGCTAATTACTCCAATGTTGGAACGGTTGAATTCCTTTTAGATGAGAATGGAAGTTACTATTTTATGGAGATGAATACCCGAATACAAGTTGAGCATCCCGTAACGGAGATGGTAACGGGCATAGATTTGATCAAGGAACAGCTCAAAATCGCTGCAGGTGAGAGGTTATCTTTTGACCAGGATGATGTTAAATTAAACGGCGCCGCAATCGAATGCCGAATTAACGCTGAGGATGTGGATAATGGTTTTATGCCTTGTCCGGGGAAGATTGCCTTTTATCAGCCCCCCGGCGGGCCTGGCGTTCGCGTTGATTCTCATGTATTTCAAGGCTATGAGATAACGCCTCATTACGATTCCCTGATAGCTAAACTTATAACGCATGGCAGAAATCGCTCAGAGGCGATTCAAATTATGCAACGAGCCCTATCGGAATTTATAATTGAGCCGATAAAGACGACGATAGACTTTCACAAGCGCCTAATATCAGACCCTGAATTTTTGCGCGGACAAATAACAACTGAATTCGTCGAAAAATTCATGGAAGAGAAGGAGGGCATACAATGAAAATACTAAGTAGAATCAGCATGTTATTTTTCTTGATCTTATTCATTTTCGTAGGATTATTTTTAATCGCCGTTGGCTTTAAACTCATACCAAGCGAATCCCTATTAAACGCGCTCGATTATATTTATGCCGCAAGGGATTTAAGGGTCGGCATCATTAGCATAGGAACGCTTTTGATTTTTATTTCGTTTGCTGCATATCAATTTACCATCGTCCGCATACAGCAACAGAAGACAATAGCTTTCAATAATCCCGATGGACAGGTCTCAATTTCCTTATCGGCCATCGAGGAATTCATAAGGCGAATCGGCACTGCGCTTCCCGAGGTTAAAGACCTAAAATCCGATTGCATAGCCACTAAAAGAGGGATAGATATTTCAACGAAAATAGTATTTTGGTCGGATGCGAATATCCCGGATGCGACTGAAAAGATTCAGGGCTTGATTAAAACGCGAGTTCAGGAGATGTTAGGGATTGATGAGCCTATTATCGTAAAAGTCCATGTCACAAAAATAGCAGCACGGGAAGAAGCAAAGGGGCCTAAGAAAGAAAAAGAGAAAGAGGATGTAAGCATCCCGTTTCGGGGGATGGAATATAGAAACGATTGATAATTAAAAGTGAGGCGATAAAATAAGATGAGGAAAATAGGAATTTTGACAGGAGGGGGGGACTGCCCAGGTTTAAATCCCGTAATTAGAGCAGTCGTAAGGAAGGCGTTTACCGAAGGCTTTGAAGTGCTTGGCATAAGATTCGGGTGGAAGGGGCTGATAGAAGATGATGTCGTATCTTTAAATTTACATTCAGTCTCTGGAATATTGCCGAAAGGCGGCACCATCTTAGGGACATCCCGAACTAATCCTTATAAAATGGAAGGCGATTTAAAGCGGCTAAAAGATAATTACAATAAACACCAGTTATATGCGCTAATAGCAGTCGGCGGCGAAGATACGTTAGGAGTTGCTAATAAATTGGCAAAAGAGGGTTTGAAGATAATCGGCGTTCCAAAGACTATAGATAACGATATCTCCGAGACCGATTATACATTCGGTTTCGATACGGCATTGAATATCGCTATGGAATGTATAGATAGATTACATACCACTGCCGAAAGTCACAATAGGATTATGATTGCCGAGGTGATGGGTCGCCATGCTGGTTGGATTGCAGTCTGTGCTGGAATTGCTGGCGGCGCAGACGCCATATTAATTCCAGAAGTTCCCATCGACGTAGATGAAGTATGCAGTTTAATAAAGAAACGCCACGAGCGAGGCAAAGATTTTTCAATTATAGTTGTTGCGGAAGGTGCGAAATTTAAAGAGGGGCAAGAGGTCGTAATGGCCGAGAAATTGGATGAGTTCGGCCACATTAGATTAGGCGGCGTTGGACAAATCCTCGGTGAATTAATCGAGAAGAAAACGGGGTATGAGACTCGAGTAACAGTTTTAGGTCATATACAACGAGGCGGTTCTCCGACAGCATTCGACAGGGTTTTAGGCACGAGGTTCGGCGTTAAGGCAGTTGAATTAGTTAAGGATGGAAAATTCGCAGAGATGGTTAGCCTCCAAGGAAATGTAATTATCTCCGTCCCAATAGAGAAGGCAGTCGGAAAATTAAAGACGGTTGATAGGGAGCTATATGAAATAGCTAAGGTATTTTTTGGATAAGGAGAAATTTCTAACTAAGATGGAAGATAAAATAAAAGACATACTCGAAGAAAGCATCGGCGTCAAAAAGGATGTAATAAAATCGCAACTAAATGCTATACGGAAAGCAACGGATGCAATCATGTCGACGCTAAAGGCTAAGGGCAAGGTGATTTTATTTGGAAATGGTGGCAGCGCTGCCGATAGCCAGCATATCGCAGCTGAACTGGTTGGAAGATTTCTGAAGGAAAGAAAAGCCTTGCCGGCAATTGCATTGACGACGAACACTTCAACCCTAACTGCAATCGGCAACGATTATTCATATGGTCAGACATTTGCGCGTCAGTTGGATGCGCTGGCGGAGAAAAAGGATATCGTAATAGGGATTTCTACTAGCGGGAGGGCAGCGAATGTTATCGAAGCAGTTAAATTGGCAAACAAAAAGGGCATAATGACAATAGCGTTGACTGGTGGCGATGGCGGCGAACTTGCTAAGATAGCTAAGATATCGATTATCATTCCCTCCAAGGTTACCCCAAGGATTCAAGAAGCCCACATTACAATTGGACATATCATCTGCCAACTGGTAGAGGATGAGTTATTTTAAAAATATGATTACACAGATTTTAAAAAAGATTACACAGATAAAATATAAAATAAATCTATGTAATCTAAACAGCTTATTAACATTTGCATAATCTGTGTAATCAGTGAGCGAAGCGAACGATGAGCGAAGAAAAAATAATAGCCCGTTCCAGACTGAAGGCCTTAGCCTCGAAATTAAAGGCGAAAAAGAAAAGAATTGTTTTTACCAATGGATGCTTTGACCTCATTCATGTAGGACATATAGAGTACCTTGAGATGGCGAGGCGCTTAGGAGATGTCCTCATAGTCGGGATAAATAGCGATTCCTCGATGAAAAAGATAAAGGGGTCAAAACGGCCGATTATGGAGCAAGGCGATAGAGCCAGAATCATTGCAGGATTAGAATCCGTGGATTACGTCTCTATATTTAATGAAATCACCCCGCTTAAATTGATAAAGTTCATAAAACCTGATGTACTAGTCAAGGGTGCAGATTGGCAGTTAAATAAAATAGTTGGCGCCGAACTCGTTAAATCCTACGGTGGCAAAACAGCATCCATTCCTTTAATAAAAGGCAGGTCTACTTCGCATATAATTCGCAAGATAGTCAAAAGGTTTAAGTGAATTCCGTTAGAAATTTTAAATTACGTACCGAAATTGAATCCCGAAAGATTTACAGGATAATAGATGCGAATCTTAATAGGTCGCGGGAGGGATTAAGGGTCTGCGAGGAGATCGCCAGGTTCGTCCTCAATGACAAATCGCTTACGAATGAGTTTAAAAGATTACGCCATAGAATAACAAATTGCATTCGATATTATCCAGCGCAGTTAAAGGAGATCGTTTCGGCGCGCGATTCAGAGGGCGATATAGGAAGGCCAAAGGATCCCTTAGAGCGTAAGAGATGTAATTGGAAGGAGATATCTTTAGCGAACTTAGAACGCGTTAAGGAATCGTTGCGAGTTTTAGAGGAGTTCTCAGAGCTCCTGGATAAAAAAATCGCGGATAGATTCAAAAGGTTTCGATTTAAAGCATATGATATCGAAAAAAGGTTGATTGCGAGGTTTTAAAGCGGTGCGGGATTTTAAGCTCTATGTAATTGTCGATAGAAAAGCCTGCAGGGAAAAGGATGTCGTTTATGTTGCAAAAGAGGCGATAGCTGGCGGGGCAGATGTAATACAACTTCGTAATAAAGAGGCAACTGCTAAAGAGCTGATAAAATTTGGCCGTGCTATACGAGACTTAACTCGGAGGGCTAAGGTTTTATTTATTATAAATGACAGACCCGATATCGCTAAAGCAGTCGATGCCGATGGCGTCCATTTAGGACAAGATGATTTACCAATTAAAGTTGGGCGTTCAATTTTGGGCAGGAATAAAGCGATCGGTTTATCGACCCATTCGCTTTTGCAGGCAAAGGCAGCACAAAGAAGCGGTGCGGATTACATTGGCGTTGGCCCAATCTTTGCCACGCCTACTAAACCTGAGTACAAAGCGGTAGGCATAGATTTAATTAAAAAAGTAAGGGACGAGATTAGAATACCATTTGTTGCTATCGGTGGGATAGATGAATCAAATATCGAAGAGATTTTAGCGGCAGGAGCAACTCGCATTGCTGTTGTTCGGGCCGTTTGCGGCGCCAAAGATATTAGAAGCGCAGCGCGGAATTTAAAGGAGAGGCTTTTAAACATATGACCCAATTAGAATATGCAAGAAGAGGCAGGGCAACGCCTGAGATAAAGTACGTTGCAAGGCATGAGGGCTTGGAGCCGAAAGAGCTAATTAAAAAAATCGCTGGGGGCGTAGTTGTAATTCCGTACAATCGTCTTAGAGTGAAGGCCAAACCCTGCGGCATCGGCGAAGGCTTAAGGACCAAAGTAAACGCTAACATAGGGACTTCGCCAGATTCGGCCAATTTAAAAATTGAACTTAAAAAATTAAAAGTTGCAATTGAAAATGGTGCGGATACGATAATGGACCTTTCAACAGGGGGAGATTTAAAAAAGATACGAAATGCAATTTTAAAAGCTTCATCAGTGCCAGTTGGGACGGTCCCAATTTATGAAGTTGCTGTAAATGCGATGCGAAAGAAAAAAAAGATACCCTACATTACCGAAGATGAGATGTTCGCAACGATAGAGGAACAGGCAAAAGAGGGCGCAGATTTTTTTACGCTACATTGCGGCGTTACGATGGAGACGATCGAGCGCCTAAAAAAGGAAGGAAGGATTGCCGATGTAGTAAGCAGGGGTGGTGCAATTTTAATTGAATGGATGGCTCACAATGGAAAGGAAAATCCGCTCTATGCAGGGTTCGATAGGATTTTAGAAATTGCTAAGAAATACGATGTCACTTTAAGTTTAGGCGATGGAATGAGGCCCGGCTCCGTTGCTGATGCGACGGATAGGGCGCAAATTCAAGAACTGCTCTTATTGGGTGAATTGACGAAAAGGGCACAGGATGCTGGCGTCCAGGTTATGATTGAAGGTCCTGGTCATGTGCCTTTGAATCAAATTGAGTCAAATGTATTGTTAGAAAAAAGGATTTGTCATGGAGCGCCATTTTACGTTTTAGGCCCTTTGGTTACCGATATCGCTCCTGGTTATGACCATATCACATCTGCAATCGGTGGGGCTTTAGCGGCTGCGCACGGTGCAGATTTTCTATGCTATGTAACGCCATCCGAGCATTTAAGTCTTCCTTCCGTCTACGATGTTAAAATTGGAGTTATTTCGTCGCGGATAGCTGCCCACGCCGCCGATATCGCAAAGAATATTAAGGGTGCATTAGATTGGGATATCTCGATGTCCGCAGCGCGAAAGAAAAGGGATTGGAAAAGACAATTCGCGCTCGCAATCGATACCGCACTTCCTCGCGAATATAGAAAGCGTTCAAGGCCAACTGCCAAAGATGTTTGCACAATGTGCAGCCAATATTGTTCAATGAAACTGGCTGATGAAATCTTTAGATAAATGCCATTATTAGTTGTAGGGTCTATAGCGTTAGACTCGGTGAAGACGCCATTCGGAGAAGTTGAAGACGCGCTCGGAGGTTCAGCTGTTTACTTCTCATACGTTGCTAGTTTCTTTAATTCGGTTCGATTAGTTGGAGTTGTAGGCTCAGATTTTCCAAAGGCACATATCGAACTGCTAAGGAAAAGAGGAATAGATTTAAAAGGCCTCACAATAGATAGAGGAAGGACATTTAGATGGAAAGGCCAATACGGATATGATTTAAATGTCGCGCAGACGATTTACACTCATCTAAATGTCTTCGCGCATTTTAAGCCTAAGATTCCAAGTGAATACCACAGGACCAAATATGTCTTTTTAGCAAATATCGATCCGAATTTACAGAGAGATGTTTTAAGGCAAATAAATAGTCCAGACCTTATTGCCTGCGATTCAATGAACTATTGGATTGAAAATGAACGTGCTGCGCTGAAGAGATTACTTAAGCGCGTCCATATATTCTTTGCGAACGATCGGGAGGCACGGGAATTTTCCGGGGAACATAACTTACTTAAGGCTTCAAGATATATATTTTCCTGTGGGCCTGAAATTGTTATAATAAAAAAAGGAGAGCATGGAGTACTGTGTGCCTCTCGTAATTACCTGTTTTCTTTTCCCGCATATATTTTGGAAGATCCCTTCGACCCAACCGGAGCAGGCGATACCTTTGCAGGCGGATTTATGGGATATTTAAGCAAAGTAAAAAAGTTGAACGAAATGACCTTGCGTAAAGCGACCGCTTACGGTACAATTTTAGCGTCTTTCGTTGTCGAGGATTTTAGTATAAGACGTTTGTCTCGATTGAGGTTACGGGATATAAAAAATAGATATATAAGGTTTAAGAATTTAATGCATCTTTAAAGTAGGAGCGCGGCCTCAGCCCTTTCGTAGAAAGAACGGGGCGCGGCAGGCTAAAGATGCGGGTGTAGTTCAGTTGGTAGAACGTCAGCTTCCCAAGCTGAATATCGCGGGTTCGAGTCCCGTCACCCGCTCCAATTGGACGAGAACCCAAGGGGGTGACGGGGAGGCCGTCCCCGTCGCTTTAAAGAAGGGGTAACGTGGGGAAACATAAGTTTCCCCACGGGAGCGACCCCGATGAATCGGGGGAGCGACGGTTCGATGTCCCGTCACCCGCTCCAATTGGACGAGAACCCAAAAAGAGGGTTTCAGGGGCGAGTGCTCACACGAATAAGTGTGAGCGAGCTTACGAGCGCCCGCGAGACGGTGAGCGGGCCGGAGAAAAGATAGTTTTCTCCCTGAAGGCAAGAAGCATCTTTTAGCGGAAGGAAGATAAACACTAAAAAGAAACCATCAGGGTTTCCTTTTAGGGAGCGAGGCATAATTGCTGTCTATTATGCTTTGCCGAGCGACGGTTCGATGTCCCGTCACCCGCTCCAATTGGACGAGAACCCAAAAGGTAATAGGGTTAGCTAATTTGTTCGTTAACTGGTTTTGACGGCCTAACGAGCAAACGGACTAATGGGCAAACTTAAAATGTCTTTTCGAGGAATAATTTTTGGAGCGTTTTTTATTTTGATGTTTGTTGGTTGTGCACGGGCTCCACTCGTAGCGCCACCCAAAGAGATTATGCCGCCAATTAGACCAGAGGCCGGCATATACCATAAGGTAAATAAGGACGAGACCCTGTGGCGTATTTCGAAGAGATACGGCGTCGAGATAGAGGATATAGTCACCGCAAATAGAATCAGCGATGCCGAACGCATTGCAGCAGGGCAAGTGCTTTTTATACCAAAGGCCGACAAGCCCCTTGAAGCGAAATTATCAACAACGACTCAATATAATAAGGAAAATTTTATCTGGCCAGTTAAAGGAAAAGTGATTTTTCATTTTGGAGGCAGGAAAGGGACTTCAACTAATAAAGGCATAGATATTCAATCGAAAGAGGGCACGGTAGTGATCGCCTCGCGCAGCGGTAAGGTTATATTTTCCAACGACAAAGTAAAAGGTTATGGCAAAACTATAATACTTGACCACGGAGATGAGTTGCAGACGCTCTATGCGCATAATTCAGAGATTTTGGTTAAAATCGGAGAAGATGTAAGGCAATTCGCCCCCATTGCTAAAGTGGGTTCAACTGGAAGGGCGAAGGCACCGTATTTACATTTCGAAATTAGGAAGAGGCATCAGCCTCAAAATCCATTTCATTATTTGCCGTAAGGCATTTTTAAGGCCTAATAATGTTCTTAGATCCTGCCATAGGAAGGAATTTTTTTGATAGGCGCAATATATTGGGTTTATTGAAAAAGCGCGTAAATGATTTGCGCTATGGATATCGACAAAATATCGCTATCATTGGCCCGCCTTATTACGGTAAAACCTCTATAATTTGCCACTTTATAAATGAGATGCCCTTTAGGCAGGTCGTCCCCATATATATCGAAGTAAAGCCAGGAGGATGCGCCGGATACAGCTATGATTTTTCTCTGGATGACGAGCAAAACAGCAACGACATTGTCCTCGAAAAGGGCGGG
>CAZUZR010000015.1:13639-29925 GCA_964625025.1 uncultured Planctomycetia bacterium
TAAAGCCAGGAGGATTTTTAAATTTTGTGGAGAAGTACATCCTTGCCTTACTTTTTCAATATCTAAATGCTATTGAATATAAGATAGACCATGATAGGGAATTAATTCCGATTGCAAACGATAGGATGCCGAAAACAGTAAAGGCCATCAAAGAGGTTGAAGCGCTTATCAGAAATGGCAACTCCTCGAAGGCGTACTCTGCGCTACTGGAATTGCCGGCGACAGCATATGCAGAGACGAACCTACGTCCTATAATAATTCTGGATGAATTCCATAGGGTTGAAGATTTTGGAATTGAGGATGCCTTTTCGATATTAGGAAAATATATAATGTTCCAAAAAGACACTATGTATATCGTGACCTCCTCTGACACGAACCGCGCAAAGAAAATCCTTTCAGAAAAACTCTCTTTATTATTTGGCAATTTCGAGATTTATGAACTTGGAACCTTCGGTCTCTCAACCGCAATGGATTTCATCAATTTTAGGATTAAACCAAAAACCGTCTCAAATGAGCTAAAACATTTTTTAGTCGCATTTACGGATGGCCATCCATTTTATTTAGATTGTATCTTACTTAAACTGAGCGAATATTTAAACTCCGCAGCAGAATATAACCCCATAGAGGCTATGATAAAAATATTTGCAGAACTTCTTTTTGACTCAAAGGGAATTTTAAATCAACATTTTGCAAATACCATTTCAGAACTGGAGAGAGTAGATCGTCGTTATATTTCAGCGCTACTTTCAATATCAAATGGGAATAGAAAAGTTCAATCGATAGCGACATCGTTACATTTAAAGCCCTATGAGTTAAGGCCGTTATTGCAGGAACTTACGAGTTTCGGATGCGCCATAAAATATGGCGTCTTTTATGTGATTGGAGATAAGGTTTTTGAATTCTGGTTAAAAAATGTATATCAGAGTAAAGAGTATCGCTTAAGTTTAGATTACGAGTCTAAAATATCAAGATTTAAAGCCGAAATTAAAAAAGATATCGAAGGTTTCTTAAGCGCGTCCAAGCGCAATCCCGTTTCTGTGCTGGCAGAATTATTCAGTTCGTTCAACAGGGAGCTCGTCCAACTGGACAAGAAGTATTTTATTTTCCCTAATTTTAAGGGCCACGATTTTCAAGATGCTGGGGGCGAAGGGATTTCGTATCTCATTTTATCAAACGATAAATGCGTCTGGGCTTTTTTAATAGGCCTGCGCCCTTTAACTGATGACCACGTAAGGGATTTTCTAAATTACTGTCGGAAATATAAAAGTTCGCTCAAACGGAAGATTATAATTTCGCCATCCGAGATGGACGCGAATACAAAGTTGCTCGCCAAAGAAGCAAGGGCTTATATTTGGACATCCAGGCAGTTGAATGAGCTGTTTGACATCGCTGGAAGGCAAAGGATAATCCTAACGGACTTGAACAAGGCAGGAGAAGAGAAGACAGACGTTTCAGATGCGGCCCATTTGGAGGAATTTCTAACGGGATGAAAATTGGCGTTATCTCTGATACGCATATACCCAGCACTTCCAAGGACATACCTAAGGCTATATATGATGAATTCGTAAACGTAGACCTCATCCTTCACGCAGGCGATTTTGTGGAAATAGATTTTCTTAAGAAACTAAGGGATTTTAAAAAGACGATCGCCGTCTATGGAAATTTGGATTCCAGCGAAGTGGCCGTTCAACTTAAGGCTAAAGAGATAATCGTAGCAGGAAAATTTCGAATAGGACTTATCCATGGCTGGGGTCCGCCGGGTGGATTAGCGGAGCGTATCGAGGCAGAATTTAAAGATGAAAAAGTAGATTGCATAGTCTTTGGCCATACCCATCGTCCGATGAACGAAACTAAAAATGGTATATTATTTTTTAATCCAGGAAGTCCTACCGATAAAATATTTACGCCTTGCAATTCATATGGCATCCTTGAGGTTGGAGATAAGATAGTAGGTAAGATTATAAGACTATAATAATATCAAATATCAAAAATCAATTTGAAAGGCACTAAAATGGATAAACTTTGGGCACCTTGGAGGTCGAAATATATAAGGCGAGCAAAGTCGATAAAGGGATGCATCTTCTGTTCGAAGTCGAAAGCAAAAAAAGACGTATTAAATTATATAATATTGAGGAGCCACCATTCATTTTCGATGCTGAATATCTACCCATATAACTCTGGACACATAATGGTTGCCCCGTATGGGCACGTGAGCGATTTTAGTAAATTAGGTGATGAAGAAATGCTCGACCTGTTTAATCTTTTAAAGGACTCGCAACTACTTATCTCAAAGACGCTGAAGCCAGACGGATATAACATCGGAATGAACTTAGGAAGGGCTGCAGGGGCGGGTTACAAAGGACATTTGCATATCCATATAGTTCCGCGATGGGTAGGCGATGTTAATTTCATGCCGATATGCGCTTCGACAAGGGTAGTTTCAGAATCGTTGAATGCCATATATTCTAAATTTAAAAGATGCTTAAACGCCAAGAGATAGAAGAATTAGAATTTGAAATTTTAGCACCCTATGCTATGAAAGCAAGGGATTCAAGGGGCAGGGTACACGAAGAAGAGGAGCACCCCTATAGGAGTTGTTATCAGCGAGATAGGGATAGGATTATTCACTCAACTGCATTTCGACGCCTCGAATATAAAACACAGGTTTTCGTAAATCACGAAGGCGATTACTATCGCACGCGCCTTACCCACACCCTTGAAGTTACGCAAATCGCCACCTCGATTGCCCGAGCCCTTAAGTTAAATGCTGACCTAGTTGAGGCTATAGCGCTTGCCCACGACATCGGCCATCCTCCATTCGGCCACTCTGGGGAAGATGAACTTCAGGAGTTGATGAAAGGCCACGGCGGATTCGACCATAATCTTCAGAGCCTCAGAGTTGTAGATATTTTGGAAGAGAGATACCCAAGTTTTAAGGGACTGAACTTAACTTGGGAAGTAAGGGAGGGAATTAATAAACATACAACTCCATTTGACAGCCCTAATAGGTTAATACAATTAGAGCCTGAGAAATCTTCAACTTTAGAGGCTCAAGTTGTTGATTTGGCAGATGAGATTGCATATGACAACCATGATTTAGATGATGGCATAACATCGGGATTGATTAGAGAGGAGGAACTGCGTGAAATACCACTATGGAGACAGATGCACGAAAGGATAAGCAATTTACATTCGAATTTAAAGGGCGAGATAAGAAAATATCAAATTGTGAGGGCGCTTATAAATGCAGAGGTAACCGACCTCATCACGGAATCCGAAGAGAGGATAAGAAGGTTTAATATCGTAATGCCGGAAGATGCCAGGAGAAGCCTTAAGCGAATCATTGCGTTTTCACCAAAGTTAATAGGAGAGAGAGAACCCCTTAAAAAATTTCTATTCGAAAATTTATATATGCACCACAAGGTTATAAGGATGGCGGATAAATCGCGCAGGTTCATCCGGGAGCTTTTCAACATATATTTATCTAGGCCCGAACAACTGCCGACCACAAGCAGACATCGTCTAAATTTCGAAGAGCCGCGCCGAGTGATTTGCGATTACATCGCAGGGATGACCGATAGGTATGCGTTGGATGAATACGTAAAATTGTTTTATCCCTACGAAAGGATGTAACGCATTATAAAATAAATAAGCATTACATCGATTTAGTTGACAGGGCAATATAAAATGGCTAATCCAAATAAGATTAAATTGAATTTTGAAAGCGCGCTCGTAAATATTTATTTAAACGACACTGAGACGGCGCGCGCAATTCGGGATGCCTTACCATTTGAATCGAAAGCCTCGACATGGGGAGACGAAATATATTTTGAAACTCCAGTCAAAGCGAAGTTGCAAGCCGGGGTAACTGAGGTAAGAAAGGGCGATGTGGGTTATTGGCCAACCGGAAGGGCCTTGTGTCTATTTTTCGGCCCGACACCCATAAGCAAGGGCCAAAGGATAATCCCGGCTAGCGCAGTTGATATCGTTGGTAAAATAGAAGGGGATTTAGGCGCGCTTAAAAATATAAGTGACGGCGAAGAAGTCAGATGCGAAGCCGCGTAGTTTACTTATTGCTTTTCGTATTTATACTTATAGCCCTTCTATCCTCACCCTTAACTTCCTATTTATTCAAGGATTTTATAATCTCGAGATTAGAGAAGTCCCTTGATATGAATATAGTTATTGGCAAAACTCAACTTAAATTTCCATTGAGGCTTGCCATATCTAATATTAAAGCCGTTGATAAATATGGTCCGGCCTTTGTCGCAAAAAGTGCAGAACTAAAATTCGATGCCTCAAAGGTCATCAGGGCGAAAATTGTTTTGAAGTGTAATTTTCAAAACGTCGAAGTTAAAGGCAAAGCGAGCAATACCCTAAACGATATTTTAAAGCCTCTTGCGGTGCCCCCTCAAGATATTTACAGTTTCGATGATATTAACGGGATAATAACTATAATGAAAGGCGTTTTTGCGTTCGACGATTTAAAAGCGCGGGGCCCTGATTTTAAACTCTCAGGAAATTACTTGCGCACGAATAATAAAGAAGTCAATTATGACATCGAGTTTAATATAAACAAACGAGTAGTAAATGTTACTGAAAATCAAAAAATTCCCTTTTTGATAGATGAGGATGGAGATGGCTGGTATACGATAGTATTTTCAATGAAGGGCAGTCCCAATAAGCCCTCTAACATATTTTTCTCAACGGGCGGAATAAAATTGCAGGCCAAGCCACTTGAACAATAAAATACTTCAGAATTTAAATGCGGAACAACTCATAGCGGTAACGACCGTTGGCGGCCCTATATTAATAGTTGCTGGAGCGGGCACAGGCAAAACCAGGGTAATAACGCATCGGCTTGCATATCTAATTGACCATTATTCCCTAAGCCCTTCGCAAGTATTGGCAGTAACGTTTTCTAAGAAGGCCGCTTCAGAGATGTTAGATAGGGTTGAATCATTGATAGGTGAACACAAGGATGAGATGTGGGTGATGACCTTCCATTCATTCTGCCATAGAATTTTGAGGGATTGGGGATTTGAAATAGGCCTGCCCTCAAAGTTTCGGCTCTTGGATCGAATAGAGCAGTGGATTTTCTTCAAGAAGATCCTCGGCGATTTGAACCTTAAATATCATCTCAAGCTCGCAGACCCGACGGATTGCATATATGGCTTCTTGAGATTTATAGGCAGGGCAAAGGATGAGCTCGTTTCCCCCGATGAATATGGAGCCTACGCGAGTGCAATAGAAGATGAAGCAGAACGCGAAAAACAAATAGAGATAGCAAGGGCGTATAAGATATATCAGCGTAAGATGGAGGATTCGGGTTATTTAGATTTTGGGGATTTGATACTGAGGACGATTCGACTTTTCAAAGAGCGCCCTGATTTACTGGAAAGGTACCGAAGGCAGTTTAGGCATATACTTGTAGATGAATTTCAAGATACAAATATTGCACAGATAGAGTTAGTCACTTTATTGACGGACGAAGGCAGGAATATCTGCGCAGTAGGGGATGACGATCAGGGCATATATAGATTTAGGGGGGCTTCTTACGCCAGTTTCTTGAAATTTAAAGAGAAGTTCCCGGATGTAATATCCTTGCGGCTTACCCAAAATTATCGTTCCACTAAAAAAATTTTAGACGTCGCAGGCAGGCTAATAAAACAGAACGACCCAGATAGGTACGACCCCAATAAAGAACTCTGGACCAAGAATCCAACAGGCGCAGAGGTTGAATTAATAAACGTCTCAAACTATGCCCAAGAAGCAAGGATAGTCGTAGATAAAATAAAATCCATTTATGCCTCAACGCCGGAAGAGGAGCGCTCTTATTCGGACTTCGCGATTTTATATAGGGCGCATTCTCACAGAAATGAGGTGACGAAGAGGTTGGTTGCGGAGAAGATTCCGCATATCGTAATCGGAGGCTTAAGCCTATTTGAACAAGATGAGATTAAAGATATAATTTCGTATTTACGCCTTATCAATAATCCAAAGGACTCATTAAGTTTTTTTAGGGTATGTTCCATACCTCATTATGCTATCGACCTCGCTGAAATAATTAAATTAAATACATTCGCTAAGGATTCTGAAATTCCATTGTACGCTGCCTTAGATAGGCTTGACCAAATCGACATAAACGAAGATGCTAAATCTAAGTTATTGGCGCTTAAACATACCCTAGTTAAATTAATGCATTCGGCTCAAAAAGGCGGCCTTAGCGAAGTCATCTATAAGTTATTTGACGAGACTCGATATCTTTTAAATTTGATTTCAAGCTTGAGGGTTGAAAACGAAGCGAGGATTTTAAATATAGCTCGCTTTCAGAGATTCATTAATGATTATTTAGAGGAACACGAGGACCATACCCTAACCTCATTTTTGGAATATCTTAACTCCTATATAGAGGCGGGAGGAAGTTTAGGGGAGGACGAGCTCGTCGAAGGAGCGCAGGGCGTTTGGCTTATGACCATCCATCAAGCGAAGGGCCTTGAGTTTAAATACGTCTTCGTAATCGGGCTGGTTCAAAATCGCTTTCCGACCAGAAAAAGGCCTGAGCAGATATATTTCTCGGAGGAGTTGATGAAGGAGAAATTGCCGAAGGGAGATTACCACACCCAAGAGGAACGCCGCCTATGCTACGTCTCTATGACGAGGGCAAAAGAGAAACTACATCTGTCCTTCCTCGATAGGCCTCATCAGAAATCCTCTAGGTTTGTCACCGAGATTATAAAACCGAAAGATAAAGCTATAACTATGATTGATGCATCTGAATTAGAAGAAGATTTGATAGATAAATTTGATATCGGACTTACTACCTCCAATATCGCACAATTTAAACAAAGCCAAAGGATATTTGAAATTATTGGGGCCTTCTTGGAAAGGCCGAATAAAGATGAAATCCCGAAATGCCTAAAGAAATTAGAAGGCGAATTACATAGAATATACGAGGATACAAAAACGATTGTTGAATCAGGTGCTCCTGTTCTATTGGGGACGACCAATATAGCCATTCCAAAAGTACTGAAGTTAAGTTATACTCAAATAGATACTTATAAAACTTGCCCCCTCAAATATAAATTCGCTTATATTTATAATATCCCTGGCAAGCCCAGTGCCGCAAGACAATTCGGCACTGATATCCATAATGTTTTGAAGAAATTCTATATCAGATGTAAAGAAGAGGGCATCATTCCATCGCTCGGCGACCTGCTCGAGCTATTCGAAAAATATTGGACGCCCACAGGCTATCCGGATAAGTTGCAGGCAGATTCTTATAAAGCAGAGGGGCAGCGGATCCTTCGGGAGTTTTACAAAAATGGCGAGGGAAAATTTAAAGCGCCGCTTTACGTGGAAGAGGAATTTCTGTTTAAAATCGGCGAACATGGTTTAAAGGGCTTCATAGACCGTATAGACCAATTGCCTGATGGGACGGTTGAAATAATAGACTATAAAACAGGTGCGCCCAAAGAAAATTCCAGCGCCGGCAGAAAGGAGATACAATTAGATATTTATGCAATGGCAACTGAGGAGGTATTGAAGTTACGCCCTACCAAATTGAGCTTGTATTATTTAAAGACGAACGAAATCGCCACGAAAGCACGTAATGAAGATGATATAAGAGCCGTAAGGGGGCTCATCGAAGAGGTTATTAAAAATATCATCGAGAAGAATTTTGTTCCGACGCCAGGTTTCGTTTGTAGTTGGTGCGATTATCCGATAGTTTGTCCTGCTTATAAAAAAATATAAATCCCGCACCCTTTTATTGCATGGCGTCTCTTGCGCGGGAGAAAAAAATCCTTGCATTTTTCCTACGGTTATGCTACAATTATTTTCCCTTGGAGTTAATCGATGGCGACAATGAACCCGCAAAAACAACAAGAGCTATTCGAAGAATTCGTAATTAGGGAAAAAAGAAAAGGTAGATTCTTCGGAGCATTCGGATTTAAAAAGCCGCTTTTTCCACAGCATCGATTGAATTTATCCGTTTCGTACGAGGCGTTAATAATCGGTTTGATCGGCTTAGTCTTGACCATTAGCATCATCTTTTCATTGGGCGTAGAGAGGGGTAGAAATTTAGAATTTGCGCAAGCACCTTCTAAGGACGTGCAAGCGGCAACTGAGGCCGAGCTCAGCGAACCTCAAACCCAGCCCACGGAAAAGCCCGTAGAGGTTCAAAAGCAGCCAGAGGTTACCCCAAAGAAACAGGGGATTGAAAAGGCGGTTCCAGCCCCATCCGAAGAAAAGCCGTTTACAATCCAGGTGGCATCATTTAAAACGCGCACTTTAGCAGAAAAAGAATTATCGCGCCTTAAAAATATCGGATATTCCTCAGACCTGCTTAAGAGAGGTGAATTCTTCATTGTTTGCGTTGGAGCATATGCAAAAAAAGAGTTAGCACAACAGACGCTTAAGGATTTAAGGCGAGTATATAAAGATAGTTATGTCAGAAGACGTTGAAAATAAAGGCAATTAGGTAATGTCAATTCATCCGAGTTTACGTACATCAAAGGGGAAGGGCCATAGGTCTGTATTTAAAAGATTAGAGCGGCTAAAGATATTATCAGAAAAAGATAAATGGCACCAAGGAGAATCTGTATTCGGCTTATCCAAGGTGAAATCGATTAAAATCAAGGTTAAAAAGGAGAAGGCCACAGAAGCAAAAGCCGCAACTGAGGCAGCTACAGCAGCAACCACCGAAGCAACGCAGGCGACTTCAACTGCAACAACCCAGCCAGCAGCAAAACCTCAAGCAACGCCGACCAAGAAACCAGAAGGGGTAAAAGAGAAGGAATCCAAGTGAACCCCGTTAAACCTGTTAGGTACATTATCTACCTCAACGCCTATTGCATTAATCTATATGATTATTCACCCCGCACCACGGGAAGCCACGGCTCTAAAGCCGTGGTGCGTAGTTCACATATAAATTGTTTTTTTACCCCGCACCTTTTACAAGGCGCGGGTTTTACGAAAGTTGCGAGAGGTTTAACGGGGTGAAGTTATTCTTTTGGGCCAGGTTTATTTTTATAATAATATGCCTGGCATTTTTATTTATCCCGCTACTGCATCCAGGGGTGGGGTTTATTTCTAGCTATGGAGTGGAAGACGCTTTAAAGGATGAGCCTTTCATTGGTATCATTGTAGGCAATCGCGTCAACGTTAGGGCAGGAGATGATACATCTTTTGAAGTGATTTGCCAATTGAATAAAGGCGATGAGGTTAAGGTTGTCGGACGAAGTAAAGTGTGGTATAAGGTTGAGCTTCCGAAAAAGGCATTAGTCTATATCCATAAAACAAGCGTTGAAAGAAAAGACAACACAGGGATTGTGAAGGAAGAGAAATCAAATATCAGGACAGCGGCAACGCAATCCTCAGCCATTGTGGGGCGGTTAAATAAAGGTGCAGCCGTAAATATCATCAAAGGATATCTCGATTGGTATGAGATAGAAGCACCAAAGAATACCTTCGGGTGGATTCACTCAGACTATCTGAGAAAGGTAAAAGGGGATGAAAGGCAGAAGGTAGATACGCTTAAGAATAAATTGGCGCAGTTGAACGAGGCCTATAATCTAGAGTTAAAAAAGCCTTTGCGGCAGACCGAACTAGGATGGATATTGGAAGAATACCAAAGATTTATTATTCAATTTCAAGGTTCAGACGAGGCAGAAGAGGCGGCTAAGAAAGTAGCAGAGGTTAAGGTGAAGATCGCCGAATTGGAACATCTAAAGGCCAAGGAAGAGTATGAGATGAAGTTAAAGGGCATATCTAGCCCAAGGCCCGGAGAGCAACCCATTTCAGTCGGGATAATTGAAGATGTCGGAAGGATCTATGGCAGGCCAAGCCAATTTAAATTGGTAAGAGACGGTAAGCTAATCAGTTACATCATCAGCAAAAAAGTCGATTTAAATAAATATATAAATTTAAAAGTAAATGTGTGGGGCGTTAAAAAGGATACCAAATTGGGGATGCCATTGATTGAGGTGGATGCCCTCCAAGTAATTCAATAACATATCGGCGATCTATTTATGGCGAAATTTGACGATTTTAAAAAATTGAGCATTAAAATCGCAAAGGTCATAAAAGTTGAAGACCATCCAGATGCGGATAAACTTTACGTCTTGACATAACTTATTTATAATGATAAACTTTTTGTTAAGCCTCACGGCTTAAACTTAAAGGGTGAGGAGGTGAGATGTAGAAGTAATGGCAGAAGAAGTTACTGGCGTAGTGAAGTGGTTTTCCAATCAAAAGGGTTACGGCTTCATTACGCGAGAGAATGGTGGGAAGGATGTTTTTGTTCATCATTCAGCGATTATAAGCGAAGGATATAAGACCCTGGCAGAAGGCCAAAAGGTTAAGTTCCAGATAGTTCATACTGAGAAGGGTGATCAGGCATCCAACGTAGTTAAATTATAAACGCGCGTTTATAATTTGGCAAAACATAAGGCCCGAAAGGACTTGCGGCTTTTCGGGCTTTTTTTTCCATGTAGAACCGCGGGGTAATTTTCCTTGACTTTTTTGTAATGGTATCTTATACTTATCCCGAACAAGGCAATAGTATGGGCACAATAATCGTTCGCTTGGCAAAGCGAAGCTACAAGATACACATAGAAAAAGACCTCAACAAATTACCTCTGGAATTAAAGGCCTTAGATTTAGGGACAGAGGCAGCGGTTATAACAAATTTATTTATTAACTCATTATTTGGTAATAAGTTACGAAGAGCCCTAACAAAAGCTGGCTTAAGAGTAAAAATTGCGAACGTGCCGGATTCGGAGAAGGCGAAATCGTTAAAAGAGGTAATAAGGCTTTTGGGAGTCCTCTCAAGACTTGATGGCAGAGGAAAAAGGCTTTGCGTGGTCGCATTTGGGGGTGGGGTTGTTGGGGATTTAGCTGGTTTTGTCGCCTCAATATATAAACGCGGGATTCCATATATCCAGATTCCAACGACTTTGCTTGCGCAGGTCGATTCCGGGATCGGAGGTAAGACCGGTATAGATTTACCATCGGGGAAGAATTTAGTTGGTTCCTTCTATCAGCCAAGGCTCGTCTATATAGATATATCATTCATTAAAAATCTATCTCAACGAGATTTCACCTCAGGATTAGCCGAAGTAATAAAGTATAGCATCATAAAGGATAAGCAGTTGTTTTATTACCTTGAAGATAATCGAGACGCGATTTTAAGGCGCGAAGATAGCTGCCTTTCTGAAATCATAAGAAGATGTGCCAAGATAAAAGCAGAGGTTGTGTCCAGCGATGAAAGAGAGGAAAAAGCGCTCCGAACCATATTAAATTTCGGACATACGGTAGGCCATGCCATAGAAACGGCGGTCGGGTATTCTAATATGTATTCTCACGGAGAGGCAATAGCGATTGGGATGATTGTTGCTTCAAGGATATCGAATCGCCTAGGTTACCTTCGCAAAGGCGACTTGTTAAGGATTGAAAAGATAATCGGATGCTTTGGGTTGCCGGCCAAGTTAAATAGATTAAATATCGGTAGAATTTTAAAGACATTAGCATTCGATAAAAAATTTATTCATGGCGTAACGAGGTTCGTCTTGCCCCTTAAGATCGGAAGGGTCATCATAAAAGAAGGGATATCCGAATCTATAATCCTCAAAGAATTATCTCGGTTAACCATCTAGATTTAGATGAGAAAACTCATCGTCCGCACCCATTCAAAAACAGACTTGTTAGACATAACCGATGAAGTCCAAAAGGCGATTGAGGAGAGCAAAATTAAGGATGGGATTTGCATAATATTTGCTCCTCATACAACAGCAGCCCTTACTATCAATGAAAATGCTGACCCATCCGTTAAGGGTGATATACTATCTGAGTTAAATAGGTTAGTTCCCTTTAATGGAAGATACCGCCATACGGAGGGAAATGCCGCTGCCCACATCAAGTCGTCGATAATCGGATGCTCAAAAACGATAATAGTCAAAGACGGCAGCCCCTTATTAGGTACCTGGCAAGGCATTTTCTTCTGCGAGTTCGATGGGCCACGCCGAAGAGAGGTTTGGATTAAGATAATAACCTGCAAATGATAGATAGGGCCAGGTTATCAAGCCTGAAAGATTTTCAACGTCTAATTCGTTATAGGTTCAGAAATAATAATCTATTAAATCAAGCGCTGACCCATAGGTCTTACGCCTATGAATATCCCAGAACAAAAATTGCGGATAATGAACGGTTGGAATTTTTGGGGGATTCGATTTTGGGTTTGACCATAAGCGATTATATTTATAGGCATTTTCCTGATCATCAAGAGGGGGATATGACGCAAATCAAGTCTACGCTTGTAAGCAGGACTACTTTAGCAGCTCTTGCCCAAAGGCTTGGAATCGGTAAATCCCTTCTATTGGGCAGAGGCGAGACCAGAAGCGGCGGGGACGAGCAGCCAAGCAATCTCGTCGGAGCATTTGAGGCGGTCATCGGGGCAATTTATCTCGACGGCGGATTTAGAAAAGCCTGTAAATTTATTGAATCACATTTTAAGGATGAATTGAAGGATGCGTTAAAAAACGGCGCAAAAAAAGATTACAAATCTATTTTGCAGGAATATTCCTTAAGGGCTTATAAATTGACTCCGCGGTATAAAGTCATATCAGAAGCTGGCCCTGAACATAAAAAGCATTTTGAGGTAGCTGTATTTCTGGGAAATGAAATTCACGGCGTAGGCAAGGGAAAGAGTAAAAAGTCCGCCGAACAAGATGCCGCTTATAGTGCGGCATTAAAGATGAGCACGCTTGACAAAGCCAAACGCGAGAAGTAAAATCAAATTGTTCAAATAAGAAAGGAGGGATGGGCGGTGGCTAATGAAGAGAAGTTAGAGGAAATAGGCATTGTTGCTGGCTACTTTGCAAAGGTCAGTGCCGCGATAATCGATATAAAAAAGGGCGCCCTTAAAGTCGGTGAGGCCGTTCGAATAAAAGGACGTACGACTGATTTTAAAGAGGTGGTTGAATCTATGCAGATTGAGCATCAGCCCATCCAGGAAGCAACGGCTGGTCAAACGATAGGCCTAAAAGTAAAAGAGAGGGTGCGGCGGCACGATACAGTTTACAAGGTGCTGGCTTGATATATTTCCCTGTCAACTAAATAAAGGTATGATTAGGCCGATTAGATGCGACTAAGACATTTTAATCTTAAGGATAAAGACCAAGTTAAAGTGCTTATTACCGATATCCTTAAGAATGAATTCGCTATGGATCAGAAAGCATATCCTCATTCCGATTTAGAATCAATACCAAAGGCCTATGGAGGAAAAAGGGAGGCATTTTTTGTCGCAGAGGAAAATGGCAAGATAGTTGGCACAATCGCTGTGAAAGAGGAATCCAAAAAGGTTGCTATCCTGAGGCGGCTTTTCGTTAAACCAAATCATAGAGGAAAAGGTTATGGCATCGCCTTAATCGATAAGGCGATGGATTTTTGTAAAAAGAACGGATACCGCGAGATTATTTTTCATTCATCCGCAAGGATGAAAGCCGCTATTGGCATTTGCAGGAAGGTGGGATTTTTAAAGAAGCAGAGATTAAATTTAGATGGCGTTGACATCATAAAATTCGTTTTGCTCTTATGAACGTTATCGATGAGAATACATTCGCTTGACCTCAGGGTCCGTTATCAAGAGACCGATCAGATGGGCATAGTTTATTATGCCAGCTATTACGTATGGTTCGAAGTCGCTCGGACCGAATATTTTAGAAGCCTAGGGGCACCATATCGTAGTTTTGAAAGGAATGGGGCATATTTGGTTGTTGTGAATTCTTCTTGTCAATACAAACAGCCAGCGCATTACGACGATCTGATTACCCTGAGATCTTGGATTTCATCGGTAAAAAATACGAGTTTTACGTTCGAATATGAGGTCCAAAGGGGCAAGGATGTTTTGGCTACGGGCAAGACCGTCCATGTCTTCATAAACAAAAATGGCAAGCCCATAAAGATCCCTGCGAAAGTAAGAGGGCTTATCGAAAGGCAAGTTTGAAGATGTTCTGGAAAAAGCCTAAAGAGAAGGAAAAACAATTGAAGAACCTATCCGAGAAGGAGATACAAAAACAACTTTATGGAGAATATTTAGGCAGGGGCGAACATAAAGTTGAAGTTATGGATTCCTCCGCTATCGTCGAACAAAAGGATGAGCGTCCAATTGAAGAAAAATACGATGCGAAAATAAAGAAAGAATTTAGCGAAGAACTTAAGGACTTAAGGGATGAATTTAAGCGCCTTAAGGATGAGGTGAACAGGCTTAGGAAACAAAGGGAAGCGTTAGAGCGGACAGAGGCTGGCTTTAAGGTGCCGTTTTTAAAAACGCGGCATCTTGTCGTGATCGGCTCGGTAGTCGTTATATTGGCTATTATCATCACATCCATTTTAGCAATAAAATTTATGTTCGCTAAGGCCGCTACCAAAAAACTAAAAATAGCCACAACTG
The DNA here is from genome assembly GCA_964625025.1 of uncultured Planctomycetia bacterium. GTDB lineage: Bacteria > Omnitrophota > Gorgyraeia > Pluralincolimonadales > CAZUZR01 > CAZUZR01. Next base: position 28,092 of record CAZUZR010000015.1, read on the forward strand.
CAGGGTTGCCTTCAAAAGTTTATACGATTCAAGTCTATACCACCTCAAAAAGAGAAGATGCAGATAACGTAATTCGACTCTTGTCTTTAAAAGGACTTCCGACAACTTTGAAGGAACTTAAATCCTCTTCAGGCAAAAGCCAATATGTAATTTATGTCGGAGAATATCTAAGCAAAAGCCAAGCAAAAGAAATCCTTCAGCAATTAAAGGCGGAAAAGGAATTTAAAGATTCTTTCATACGGACGAGGTAGGCATTTAATGGACTTTTAGAGTAAAAATCTCACCAGAAGATTCGTTTAATAAATCAACCCGATCGTTGTAAATTTTTAAGACTTTTGCTCCCTTTATTGAGTTGCCTTCTTCTAGTATTTTATTCTCGATAATCGCGGCTGGTTTACTAAACCCATATACTATGCCGCTTAGCGTAAGCCTTAAGTGGGGCGCTTTAGATTTAAATATAGTAACCGCTGCCGGCCCTTGTTTTGGGATTAGGTGAGGGGAGGCATAGCCCTCTGCAGCTAAATTTGGCGCCGTTGTTGAGGTAGGGGTTGCAATTTGGGGTTGAGGGCGCTTTGCTGTAAGGATAGCATCTCCTCTAAAAATAAAGGATAACAAAGTTCCTACGCTTAAAATCATTGCCACAACTATAAACGTCGGCCTGCTTAAATGTAAACCATGCCCTTGCTTGCAGGAGCGCAGTAAAGCATCGGGCCTCGACGTTTGAGCCTCTGAATTTTTTAGCAACGGATGCGATGTATCCTTGACTATTTCGGCCGTAACACTACCGCCCTCTTTAGTGACTTTTTTTAACGCCTCGAAAATAATGCTCATATTCTTACATATCCTTCGATTTCTTCGATTGAGCGCTTTATCATCTCCGCAGATATAGTTTTGGTCTCAAGCACGAACCCCAAGAGCAGCGCCTTATCGCATACTATATTAATTAATCTTGGAATCCCGCCAGAATAGTTATAAATTTCATTCATCGTATCTAGTTCGAATTGGATATTTCCATCTGAACCCGCGATATGCAGACGATGATAAATATAATCATCTACTTCTTCTCTGTCAAGAGGCAGGATGTGATATCTGACAGCAATCCTCTGCCTTAATTGTTCAAGGGCAGGTGAATTCAGTTTCGCTTTCAGTTCTGGCTGGCCAACCAAAACTATTTGGATCAACTTCTCCTTATGGGTCTCGAGGTTTGATAACAACCTTATCTGCTCGAGTTGAGCTGCCTTTAGGTCTTGAGCCTCATCGATAATTAATACAACATTATAACCTAACTTTAATTGTTCGATTAGATATCTATTTAATTCTGAAAGTATATTTATTTTGGTTTTGGGTTTAACTAGAAGGCCTAAGTCTAAGACAATAGCCAATAGGAGCTGAACCTCTGGCAAGTTTGAGTTGAATATAAAGGCCGTTTTCGTCTTTTCGTCCAACTGATTTAAAAGTGCTCGGCATAGGGTAGTTTTTCCCGTTCCGATTTCGCCGGTTATCTCAAGGAAACCCTTTCGCTCCTTTATGCCGTAGATTAAATGGTCGAACGCCTCGCGATGTTTTTTGCTGAAAAATAGAAAATTCGGATCGGCTGTTACATTGAATGGTTTTTCCTTAAGGCCGAAGAATTTTTCGTACACGGCGAGGAGCCCCCTAATAAATGCGTCCTTTATAACGATTGGCGAACGTCCGTCATAGTTTTTGTGGTGGACAGATTCTCAATTGCCTTACCTTCATTTTAACATTTTAGGCAGGTGTTTGTCAAAAAAATTCATATGTTAACGCAATATAATAATGTCCGCTCTTAGCAAAATGAAAATGTCCGGTTCCA
>CAZUZR010000016.1:0-28306 GCA_964625025.1 uncultured Planctomycetia bacterium
GGATAAAGAATTTTTTCCGTAATCTACCTACAATCTGTGATTACAATCTTCTCCCATCTAGACTCTTACTATTGGCTCTAGGATTTCACCAGATCTGTCCCGCCCTTTTGACCGGAACCCATCATTTTGGATTCGTCGGTCAAAGGGGCGGGGCTCGCAGGCTTTAACTGCCAGTGGGGAATTTCACCCCATCCCGAAGATAGTTTAATTCTATATTATATAACAGAATTTGTCAAGATTTTATTCTGGCCATAAAATGCAGTTAAAAAATTAACCGCAACAGCCAGAAGTTGAATTTGGGCCGCAACAACCTCCAGAACTTGTATCGCCTTTTGAGAAGGTAAAAAAATTGCCTAAAATCTGGATTGTCTTACTGCTACCACAAGTAGGGCACTTTACTTTTATGCCTTTCTCTTTCTCGAACAGACTTGCCTTTATCTCAAATCTATTCTCGCAATTTTGGCAAAAATATTCATAAGTTGGTATAACTTTTTTCTCCTTATAATTTGCTCTTTATGGCCGAGATGATTTCATTAATTTCAGATTGTCCCATACAAGCTACTTCATCAGATACGGTAATCACTGGGATTGATTGCGGACCGAATGTGCGAACGAGTTTGAAAACCTGGGGATATTCTTGAAGGTTCTCCATTTTTTGAACATCATATACTTCAACCTCAAGCCCAAGTTTTTCTATCGCATTTTTCAACGCCATCACTTCTTCTCCGCTCTGGCCGATTGGCCCGCAACAACTTGATTTAGGGCCACAGGGAAATTGCTGTTCTAGAGTAAATATTTTCACCACTTCGCCGTTTTTATCCATCTTATCACCTCCATTAAATTAAATTGAATATATAGCCAGCAATTACGCAACCGACAAAACTTAATCCTACATAAAGCCACAACAGCTTAGGTTTGAATACGCCCGAAAGCATCATTATCGAGGGAAGGCTTAACCCTGGTCCGCCTAACAAATAAGATAAAGTTGCACCCGGTCCCATACCTTTTTCAATCAAAGCCAAAGCAGTAGGAACTTCCACATAAGTACAGACATAGGCAAGCACAGCAACCAATGAAGCAATTAATACCGAATTAAGGGCTCTACCTCCTACAAAGTTAACAATGACACTTGTAGGAATTAAAACTCTAATAGCTCCAGCGATAATTACCGCTAAAACTAAATAGTAATTTAAAGCAAGGAATAATTGCCACGCAGTTTTCCAGAGTTCGACTAACTTTTGTCGGAACTTTAACTCAGCATAACCTTTGGGAAGGATAAAACAACTGCTTTGATATTGAGAATCTCCTCTTTCTATTAGTTTCCATCTTCCCTCTTTAGCTTGCTCGATTACCCCTATCTCATCTAATTCCTCAATCTTTGCTTTATGCTCTAAACCGATTTCTTCCAAGGTTAAGCCTTCGGGTTTTGTAACTAACTTCATCGATAAAGAATAAGCAAATTTCTGCAGCGCGGGTGATAAATTAGGCTGAACGTAAATTTTGACAAGGTGCCTCAGGCCTTTTCTCTTTTTCTGCCAATAAGATACAATTAAACCGGTAGCCATAGCGATGGCATAAACCGATATGACTCTGGCAATAGCCATCTTCTTGCCTAAAAGCCCGGCAGTCATAAAAACCGTTGGCACATTAAGCATAGGAGCCGCAATTAAAAATGCAAGCGTAGGACCCAAAGGAATTCCTGCCTCAACCATACCAGCCAATACTGGAACAATGCCGCAGGAACAGATGGGTATAACCGCACCAGCGGTCGTTGCCATAACATTTGCACCAAAACCACCATAGCCCATCTTATGTTTTACTCTCTCCCAAGAAACAAAGACAACTAAACCAGCGGCAATAAACATACCGACAATCCAGTAAGGGAGAAGTTCTACCAAAAGCGCTGCACCTTTAATAACAATATACCAAATTATAAGAGGGATATTCCAACTTAAAGGTGTAGCTATCTCTTTTACTCTTGCCTCTAAACCCGTAATTCCTTTTTCTTGTAAAATACCTGCCTTAAACAATGCTGACCAGGATAAATCATTTACTGCTACATACCAAATTGCTAAAATATAAAATACAATGACAGCGATAAAATAAAACCATTCTTTTTTATTAACTTTTATATCAACCATTCAAATTTCTCCTTAAAAATTTTACCTTAAAGTCGCTAGTTGCTCCAAGGGTTTCGTGACACACTTTTTCATGGTAGCCAAATCTTTTTTGAACAGATCATACCTCCTCCTGAAATATTCCTTTAGATATTTATTGATACGCCGTTCCAGTTCATTTTTGGGCTCAGATAAAGAATAAAATATCCATAAGCCCTCGCGCCTATTTTTTACTAAACCGGCATTTTTAAGCACCGTGAGATGCCTTGAAACCTTTGCTTGCGTAAGGCCTAAAGCCCATTCGAGCTGGCAGACGCAAAGTTCCTTTTCCGACAGCAAAACCATTATACGCAGTCGTGTTTCATCCGATAACGCCCTAAATAGATTTAGCTCTTCTCTCATAATTTATCTCTAATATATAACTATAATCGATTATACGTTTATTATAACACTCTTTTCGCCTTTGTCAATACATTTTTTGTCAATATTGACAATTGAGGCTTTATGGGGTAATATTTATGCTTAATATGGAAAAGAAAAACTTGCAAGAAATGCTAGACAGAATTCGCGCAGAGCTTAGGATGCTCTACGAAATTGGCAACGCTATGCGTACCACCTTAAAGCTCGATGAAATCCTCTTCATAATTTTAACTGGCGTAACCTACCACGAAGGGCTAGGATTCAATAGGGCTATGCTTTTCCTTGTAAACGAGAATGAAAATACGCTGGAAGGAAAAATGGGAATAGGACCCCATTCTGGCGAGGAAGCAGCTCATATTTGGAGACAAATCGAAGCGGAGAAAATGACTTTGGATGACTTAATATCCGCCTATCGACACCCCGCAAAGGGTGATTCCGAATTAGACAGAATAGTCCGCAATATTAAAATCCCCCTGCGTGAAGATGCAGGAATTTTAGCGCTAACCGTTTTGGAGGGAATGACCTTTGAAGTTATAAGCGAAGAGGCGCGCTTAAAAGTTGCAAATGAGCCTGTTATTCAGAGCTTGAAGGCAGAATATTTTGTGACAGTTCCCTTAAAGGCAAAGGATAAGACTATAGGCGTTATCCTCGCTGACAATATCTTTACTAAAAAGCCGATAACAAAGGAAGATATAAGGATATTGACTATGTTCGCAAACCACGCGGGATTGGCAATTGAAAACTCAAGGCTCTACGAACAAACGGTCTATCAAGCGAATACGGATTCCTTAACTCGCTTGTGGAATCACGGCTATTTTCAACATCTTTTAAACGAGGAACTTAAAAAGGCGTATGAAAGTAAAAGCGCTCTATCCTTGATTATGCTCGATATCGATAATTTTAAAAACTATAATGATACGTTGGGGCACCAGATGGGTGATGAACTACTGCGCGATGTTGCGCGGATTTTAAAAAGCACTTGCAATGGCAAGGGTGAGGTCGCACGCTACGGCGGAGAAGAATTTACAGTGATTTTACCCAACACTCCAAAAAATGATGCCTATATAATCGCCGAATCTCTAAGGGCGGCGATAGGGAATTATAAATTTAAAAATCAAGAGGTCCAACCGAACAAAAACCTCACAATAAGCGCGGGAGTGGCTACCTATTCAGAAGATGCGCTCGATAAGGGAAGGTTGGTCCGCACAGCCGATATGGCACTCTACGAGGCAAAAAGAACCGGTAAAAATAAAACCTGCGTCTATAAATCAGGGTAATGTTCTTCAAGCCGTCTTCGCCTCCAATTCTCCTTCCGTAAATTTAACCGAAACGATCTTCGAGACGCCTGACTCTTCCATTGTAATTCCATACATGACGTCCGCTATCGAAATCGTCTTCTTGTTGTGAGTAATTATTATAAATTGCGAATCCTTGATGAACTCCTTCAAGAGCCTGCAGAATCTGTCTATATTCGCCTCATCTAAAGCCGCGTCTATCTCATCCAATACGCAGAACGGGCTGGGCTTGACCTTAAATATCGCAAATAGTAGCGCGATTGCTGTCAAGGACCTCTCGCCACCAGATAAAAGCGAAATAGACTGCGGCTTTTTTCCAGGTGGCCGAGCGATTATCTCAATCCCGCTCTCTAATATATCGGACTGGTCAATTAACAAAAGTTCTGCATCCCCACCTCCGAACAATAACCTGAACATATCCCTGAACTCAACCTGAATCTTCTGGAACGTCTCAATAAAGAGTTCCCGCGTTGTCCTGTTTATTTTGTTAATCACTTTGTGTAAATCCTCTTTCGCGTTCAATAAATCCTGCTGCTGCGTGGTGAGGAAATTGTATCTTGCCTCTAGTTCCTGATGCTCCTCTATCGCGACTAAATTAACGGGCCCCATCTGCTCCAACTTCGACCTTAAAATCTCTATCCTCTCATTTGTCTCATCCCAATTTACATCTTCCGGCACCGCAACTTGTTCTAAGTCTAAATCGATTTTATATACCTGTAACAATCTATCCCGTAAACTTGACTTTTTGTAATTGTGCTCTGTAGACTTGACATTTAATGAATGGATTTGTTCTCTCAATTCATCTAATTTCTTTTGCGTATCTTTTAGCTGTATCTCAACTTGCGCGATGGAATCCACAACCGCTTTTCGTTCACTTAATATTTTCCCTGAATCCTCTTCAAGCGCCGTCTTATTTGCGGCGAGCAATTCATTTACCTTCGCCGACTCTTCAGATTCCAAATTAAGTCCTAAAATCCTCGCCTTAGACTCCTGCATCTGTTTTTCTTTTGCCCCGAGGCTTACCCGTTCATCGTCTAAAGAGCGCGCCATTATATTCAAGGCATTCAAGACCGAATCTTCCTTGTCCTTCAATAGTTCCAACTCGGTCCTTATCTGAGTTATCCGAACTAAGGTCTGCTCTCTTTCTTTCGATTTCAGGCAGATGCTTTCCTGATTGGCCATTATCGTTTCTTGAACTTTTATATCTTCGTCGTCTAAGGAGGCGAGTTCCACCTTTAATTCCTCCTCTTTCGTCCTCAAATTTTCAATCTCGGATTTGACCTCATCGTCTTCTAAATTTAATAACGATTCTTCCTCGTTTAATTTGCCGACCGCTTCTTCTATGCCTGTCTTTTCGCTTGTTTTATTTGCATGTTCAATCTGTATCTTATGAATTTCATCCGCAATAGATTTCGCCTCAGATTGTAAGGCGTCCCTCTGTTCTGCCTTTTCGCGAATCTCTTTATCTAAAGTCGCTATCCTCTCCGCGGACATCTCGAGCTGGATTTTTAGCTCCTTTATCTTCGCATCCCTTCCGAACAAGCCGAACCCCTCGGTTTTCGGTATCGTTCCGCCTATAGCTAGCCCTTTTTCTACCACCTCTGCGTTCTTCGTCACGAACCTTGCATTCGTATCTTTTTTTGTTATGAGATTAAATGCTGACTCCAAATCGGCTGCTAAATATGTATCCCTTAAAAGATATTCCAGGGCGGGCTTTATGCCCTCGCTAACTTTAATGTAATTTAGGATATCGCCCTTTCTGGTTGTTTTGGGTAAAGCATCTAGATGAATGAAACTTGCACGACCTAATGAATTGTCGCCCAAGAATTTCATTAACCTCTTGGCAACCTCTATATCTTTTACGATGATAGCCTGAACATCATCGCCTAAAGCGGCTTCTACGGCGGCATCGTAGCCCTGAAATGGCTCGATTAAATCGGCTAATATGCCAATGACTCCCTGCGCAATGGCTGAATCTTTTGCAACTTCTTTTAATACGGATTTCACTCCCAGGGAAAAGCCTTCATACCTTGCCTTCAAATCCTCTAGGAATACAAGCCTCGAATGCGCGGCCGTAGTTTCAGCATTTAGATTCCCTGCCTGCATTTCCAAATTTGTAATTTCCTCATCGAGCGTACTCAAATTACCTTCGGCTTGTGCCTTCTTCCAATTTAACCCCTCTATATCCTTAGAGAACGATTCCAAAACATCCTTTATCTCTTTTGCCTTTAGATTTAAAGCTGTCCGCTCTTCTTCAACCTTTCTCTTTTCGACCTCAATCCTTCTCTGGCGGGCGCTCAAGTTTTGAATATTGGCAATTAGCTTGGTCATGTCATTGCGTATCCTCGCCTGCCCCTGTGCCACATCAACTACATATGCCTTTGCCTTTTCGATATTCCCTTGGCAGGTTTTAATAACTTCGGCAATCATATCCAGATATTTGACCTTTACCTCTAATTCTAACTTTTTGTCTTCCTCGTTAGCCCTAAATGAATTCGTCTCTACATTTAGCTTATTTACTTCTTTTTCTAAATTACAGGTCCGCAGTTTATTTGCTTCTATCTCTTTCTCAAGATTGGCAATTCTTAAATTAAGTTCTGAAATCCTTTCGGAATTATATATCGCCTTATCTTTATTTCTCTCTATTTGCCCTTCGATATTTACGATATTTGCTTTCGCATCGGAAAGTCGCTGGTCAACTTTCGACAATTCTTCGCGCAGCGAATCTAATCTCGAATTAAACACGCCCATCGCAGAAACTAATTCATTTTCCTTTGCGGTAAATATATCCCTGTCAGATGAAATGCTATTCTCATCACTATTGACCACCTTATACTCGTAACTCGCTGCTAGTACCTCCAATTCCTTTAACTTTTCAAATTCCTCTTTGTATCTCCTCGCCTTGTTCGCTTGGCGCTCAATGGAATTTATCTGCCGTTTGACCTCTGTAATTACATCGTTGAGCCTTAATAGATTCGCCTCTGTCTGTTCTAACTTCCTTAAGGCTTCCTTTTTCTTCGATTTATATTTCGTAATCCCCGCTGCCTCCTCAAAGACATAACGCCTCTCCTCAGGGCGAGAATCCAATATCTGGTCTATCCTGCCTTGCTCCATTAATGAATAGGTTGTCGTGCCGATGCCCGTGCCCATAAAAAGTTCAGAGATATCCTTTAATCTGACAGGGGCCTTATTTATAAAAAATTCGCTTTCGCCAGAGCGAAAAACCCTGCGCGAAATTGTAACTTCATCGTATTCTGTTGGGAGAAATTTAGGTTGGTTGGAAATTGTGAGGGATACTTCAGCGAAGCTTAGGGGCTCTTTCCCATCGGTGCCGTTGAAGATGACATCTTCCATGCGCAGGCCCCTTAATTCCCTGGCTGAATTTTCGCCAAGAACCCATTTTATCGCATCGGCGATATTGGATTTGCCACACCCATTGGGGCCAACAATTGCCGTAACGCCCGGTTCAAAACTTAACTCGGTCTTATCGACGAACGACTTAAATCCAAAAAGTTCTAGGCTCTTAAAATGCAAATTGGCACCCCCCTTTCCGAAAAATATGGTAAATATAATCTGTCTCGGACGGGGAGTGCCAAGACCTTTACTTCATTCGACGCTAAAATAACATAAAATCTCTAATTTGTCAATAGAATTTTATACGAGGTAGGTAGTAAATAGTAGTAAATAGGGTAGTAAATAAATAGGGACAGCGACCATTTTTCAAATTAATAACGCTTCTAATATATCACTTTTTTTAAAAAAAATGCAAGAATTTTGCTATTTTTTACGTCTTTATATATAGGAGGTGCAATATGACCGAAAAAGCGTTTTGGGCATTTCTTAATATGGCTATTGCCGTAAAAGGAAGAATGAACCAGGTATCAGGATATACAAATAGTAATAATCTGAATATTCATGAGAATGGCCAGTATCTTAGCGGCCATTCTCTCCTCTTTAACGGCCATGATAAGCTTTCGGAGGAAAGAATTGAGGAGATCGGGAGCCTCCTATTTGATCCGATAGTTTCAAAACCGGCCAAAGAAGCTGTTTTAACGATACTTGCGCACCATCCTAAAAGATGCGCCTTGAACATACTTAGTAGATATAATAAAAGTCCGGATAAAAAGCTATCTTACTATGCAAAGACGGCTCTTTGGGAATGCCGTATGTGGAATGAATAATAGGAGTAATATATGCCGCGCATAGGAAGAATTGTGGTAATAGGCTACCCTCACCATATCACCCAGCGGGGCAATTACAGGCACACCGTATTTATCGAAAAGGCGGATTATCGCAAGTACCTCGAGTGGCTGAATGAATACGCTCATAGGAATGAACTTTTATTCCTCGCCTATTGCCTCATGCCAAATCACATACATTACATAGCCGTCCCCCAAAGGGAAGATTCTCTGGCGAAAACTTTCAATACCTGTCATATGCGATATTCGCAGTACTTTAACAAGAAAAAGAGAGCTTTTGGCCACCTCTGGCAGGGTAGGTTCTATTCATGCGTATTGGACGATTTTCATCTGTATGCGGCTATACGATATATTGAGAATAACCCTGTCAGGGCAAGGTTGGCAAAAACTGCCATAGACTGGGACTGGTCGAGCGCGCGATATCACGTAACCGGAGAGAAATCTCTCCTCTCGCTCGGTAATACCGATAAATATGTAAAAATCGATAACTGGGAAGATTACCTTACAGAACCTGACAAATATGGCTTAATCCGAAAGATAAAGGCTAATACGTTAACCGGCAGGCCGCTTGGAAGCGATGAGTTTGTAGCTAGAATTGAAAGGATCTTCCATGTACGATTAAGGCCCTTGGCAAGAGGTAGACCACGGAAAGAATATTAAAAAATGGTCGCTGTCCCTATTTTACAATTTTAATAACCTATTTTAAAAATTCCTTTTTTGGTTACATAATAGTAACTGGAATATATATAATTGCCTGCTCTATCCTGAGCCCTGATTCTATACTTATATATGCCATTAGGGACGTAATAGCCGGATGAATTCCTGCCATTCCAAGTGACAGAATTACGACCCAGATATTGAGCATATTGGCCCAATTGCCTTACCAAGCTACCCGCGCTGTTGTAGATGTATACATAGACATACAGATAATTTGATAGGTTATCGCCTAAGGTATAAGATATCTTCGTATATTGGCCTGCCTCAGGGTTAAATGGGTCAGGATAATCAGAGATGTAGCTAATAGTAGGTTTAGTCGTATCTAATATAATTGTATCTGAAACAGCATTTGACCAATTGCCTGCCTTATCTGAGAATTTGGCATAGACAGTCCTTGTGCCATTTCCTGAAGTTAAAGTCCAATTCTTGGTGGTGGCATAGGCCTCGGGCGTTGACCAGGTGATGTTATCATTTGAGAACCGCATCTGATATAGTCCGCTTCCACCTGTATCCGTGGCTGATAAGTTCAAGGTAACTGAGGTAGTTCTAGTGTATGGGGCATCGTTATTTATCTTAATAGTCCCAGAAGGTGGAGTGGTATCCGATTTCACCGTAACTGTAACAGTGCCCTTATCTTCGGATGACCAGCGCCCCTTATCATCCTTTACCTTAAAATAAATAGTATGAGTCCCTACGGAAAGCGAAGTGGTGCTAAAAGAACTCTGGTTGCTTAAATATCCATTTATACTTGAACGCCAATTATAAGCGGTTATGCCTCCATTGGTAATCTTGCCCGAACCTTGAAATGTCACGCTCTCTCCTAAAGAGATAGCGGAAGGAGCAATTGAAGTTATGGAAGCAATAGGAGGATCCAGGCTCAAAGTGGGGTCGCCTAATAGCGCCATCCCATAAAACCAATCCCTCTGGTTGGTATCGGCGAGGTTGCGACTTCTAAACCACTCCCTAAATGCCACGCCGATACTTTTTCTGTTCGTTGGTCCTAAATGAGGATAAAAATATTCGCTAGCCCACATACTGCCCGCTTTGGTCGAACCTACCACCGCTAACCCATTTGTCTTAGTAAAGATGTAATGTCCACCTATATAGTTGGATGTAGTATAGCGGCTGGCAGAGCAGGCAAAGAGATGATAGAACAACGTCTTAGGGTCAGCATCGCGGACTTCTTTAAAATAAAATTCCCCTGTCCACCAATCATTATTGAACAGATGCAATTTAGGCGTAGAATGCACTGCTACTTCTATCCATTCATAATTACTTTTAAGCCTATTCGTATAATCATCGTCGTTTGTTGTAGCTTTATCATTTATTACGGTAACATTCGAATAGGCGAGACTTAAATTATGACCATACCCAGACCAATCATCATCGGGATAATATAAGGCTCGCTGGATTATTGATAATTTCCCTGTTCGATAGAGATGGCCTTTGGCAAAATAATTCTTTAAAAGACCTACCTCATCCGTATCCATAACAAAATTTATGTAGGCATAGGCCTCCCAACTCCAGTATGTCTCACTTCGAAGCGGAGAAGCTGTCAGGCGCCCGACCCATATCTCAGGAGATAAATTGCCTGTATGGCTATCATACTTTCCGTCATTGTCCGCATCCTGCCAGGTTCCATCTAAGTCCATATAGAATAGGTCAATAGGAAATTCATCGTAACTAGTTTCTGTTCTTATTTCATACCAAGGGACGGGTAAATCGCCTATTAGAATAACCCCCTTTAATCCAGAAAAAAGTTTTATATAGCCCTTGAGCTCTTGGGGTGTGCCGCTAATGTATTTTGTTAAAGTTACGTTGTAATCCTCCGCCTCTAAATCCGCTATATACTGCACAAGCGATGGCTGGTAAATCGCATCGTAGATGGCTGAATTTACCATTAGTAAAACCTTCTGCGCCCCCGCCGCTGAGGTATAAGTCTCCTGATATTGCAAGGCGGCAAAAGAAGACGGCCTTCCGCTCAGCGTTATAACCAATCCTGCTATACCGATAACCATCATTAATCTCTTTTTCATAGCGCCCCTTTAGTATTCATTAATTGTTTTTCTCTATCTTTTGTATAGCATCCTCCGCTATCTTTATTGCGTGCTCCCACTGGAAAACAAGCATCGGCTCTGTGGGCTTATATTGTTTAATCCTATCAAGATATTCGGTCAAATCTGCCAATGCCCTTTGGTCGCCGATTTCTCCTAACGATATTACTACCTCATTCTTATATAACTGGTTAGATTCAGACTTTAATTCCGTAAGTAATGCAGGAGTTGCGCGTTGGTCCTTTATCCTTCCTAAGCTATTTACGACTGCGGATTTGACCCCTTCCTCCTTTTCGTCAGATATGCGGTCTAACAAGCTTTCAACTGTGCGGGAGTCTTTTAACTCACCTAACGCCCAGGCTGAACGCTCTCGCACCCCTCCATCATCATCAAATAAAGCAGTACTGAGGGCGGATATGGCAACCTCATCCTTTATCCTTCCTAATGCCTCTGCGGCATTTCGTCTGACATAGGAATTTTCATCTTTTAAAATCTCCGTCAATGTAGGCGTAGCTTCTTTATCTCCAATCCGACCCAAAAGAAATACTATCTGTCCCTTTAAATCTATCGGAGCGTCTTGTAATTTCTCGAGCAATTTTGGAACTGCTCGCTTGCCCAGGCCCACAAGTTTATCTGCTGCCTCTTGAGCAGTTTGGATGTCCTCACTTTTTAGTTTCTTTATCAACGCTTCTATTTCATCATAACTATCTTTCGTTTTCTGTAGAGCGGCGGGTGAAGGCGGGAAGGTTGCGTCCATTTTTATTTTAGACTCAATAGGCAAGCTTCTTTCTACCTCTTGCGGAGACTCTAAATAATTTTTGTGTTGAATTGGCTTATTAAAAAAATTAATATAAATAACCAATATTACCAAGCCAAGCGTGGTTAAACTAAAAATCAACAATCTCTTCATTGATTTTTTCCTTCTTTTTAAACTTACATTATAAAGTATACCACTTTTTCTACGTTTTGCAAGAGGATTTATCCCGGGGCCTTATTCGTATGATATCGTAATCCTAAAAACCTCGATGTTCTCTTTGAAACTCTTTGGAAAAGTTGGAAACGGGACAGACTCTTTGACGCTACGCACTGCTAAATCGGCCAATTCAGGTTTGACCTGATTTAGCAATTGTGGCTCCTGCTTAAGCGAGCCATCAGAAGCAAGTGAGAACGAAATTGCAACCTCGCCGCTTGCGCTACTCTGCGGAGAATATCTCATCGCTGTAGTCAAAATCTTTTCTCTGATAGCCTTATAATATTGTGAATAACTTAAATCGTCCTTTGAGACGGATGTATCTTCGGTTAAATCTCCAGAGATAATGGTGGGAGTTAAGAATATAACCAACTCGGTCTTTTTAACCTCCTCAGAGGTCTTTCGAAACAGCAGGCCTAAAACTGGAATATCGCCTAATATCGGAATTTTGCTGACATCCTTAATCTTCTTATCCTCCATCAAGCCACCCATCACTATCGTAACCCCATCTCTTACTACGACGCTCGTCTCAGCTTCGGAGGTTTTGACTATGGGCACGCCATCGGGAGATGCGGTTGTCTTAATCCTGCTCGAAACTGAACTGACCACCGGCCTTATCTTCATCGTTACGAAACCTGCCGTATTTATCGTCGGCGTAACATATAATTGCACTCCTACATCGACAAAATTCACGGACTCCGCTGTGGTGACAGGGCCAGAAGCCGAAGTCGTAGTAGTCGCTGTAATATACGCCTCTTTGGTCCCAACCATAATTTTTGCCTCCTGCCCATCTATGGCGGTCACTCTCGGACTTGAAATTATATCGGTCTTGCCTACTTCTTTAAGCGCCTCCATTACGGATGTAAGCGTCCTCGCCACGCCCTTGCTGTCTTTGCCCATAATTGTGCTTATGGTCAACTCCCCGCCTGTGGTTAAATTAGCCTTTAAGGTTTGTTCTACGGTTAGGTGCCTAAAGACCATCTTCCAATCGATGCCGCTTTTAAACGAATCGTTTAATTCAACCTGAATGATCTTCGCATCTATCAATACCTGCCTTGTCTTTTCATCAAAGGCGCTTATTACCTTTTCTATCCCAATAACCTTTTCAGGTAAATCGGTCACGATAACTTTGTTAGTCCTTTCATCGAACCTCACAGAGCCTACGCCCTTTGTAACCATATCCTGAATCTTCTGATTTAATTTATCGCTCTTTGCATAATCCAATGCGAAGACCTTGGTCTGTGTCAGAACATCCATCGCCTTAACCATATCCTGCATCTGCTGTAACCTATCGTGGGTCTCCATCAATATCAATGTATTCGAGGCCTCATCCACAACGACTCTTCCGATGGCAGTCTTAACTTGATTCAATGCCTTCGCTACTTCGACTGCCTTTGCGAATTCAAGCTTAATTATGGCCAGTTCCTTCTTGTCCTTAAAACGCTCGCCATTTAGCGCCTCGTATTCCCGCCCTGTCATAACGCTGACGATGTCTGCTTTCACCTCATACGCCAAATCATTTGAGAGCAGGATAATCTCAAACGCGTCCCAGACATCGACATCTTTTAAAAAAATTGTAACCCTGCCTGTTACGTTCCTCGATGCAACGATATTCATCCCTGTCCTCTGTGAGATTACCTTCAGGACATCGAGTATATCCATTCCCTTTATATCTAGCGTTATCTTCTGTGGCGGCACTGGAGACTGCCCTTCAATATTTGAGGCGAACATAACGGATAGAATGAGAACTACAAAACCAATTAACGCTTTGCATCCAAAGTTTTTTATTTTCATCGCGCTTTTCCTTCCTTTATAAAGCGAGTTCGAGCATTTCTCCATAGTAATCCAAAATTACCCTATCCTTCAATATCTCTTCTACCTTCATCTGATTTATTGTTTGCCCCTTATATAAAAAATATGTCTTCTGGATTTTTTTGTCTTCGATTACGGCCTGGGGCCTTTCGCCTGCGATTATCCCTATGAGCGAAAGGTCCTTAAGTTTATCATAAGCCGACTCTGAACCTAAAGTGGGTGCCTTTTCTGTTTGGGCACCTGGTCGCAGTGGCTTAAATAATTCCCGACTCCCAATCGCTTCTGAGTAGGTTGAAAATGGCGTCCTTTGTGCTTCGCCACTTTGAAACCCTGGTTCGGAAATCTGAGGTAGGAATTCGAGGGAAGAGGTCTGTGCTTCATTGACGGCTCCCAAAGCTGGCCGTTTAAATTTAAAACTTACAAGGTCATATACAAAAAAGGCAACTGTGATAATAAGTACGGTTATTAGTGCGGAATTGATGTATTTTAAATATCTCCGCTCGTCAGTAACTACGGGGATAGTTCGTGGTTGGCATTGCGTGGTTGGCATTGCGCTTGATGTCATCTCAGCCGGACCCTTTGGGGACGCCGCTTTTAGAGCAGTGGGCTTATCGACCTCTTTTGCCTTCCCGCGAATGAGCCGCAGCAATTTCTCTTCAGGGGAAAATTCTTCCGCCATTATTTCACCTCTTGCTGAATTATCTCGTTGACTAAATCGTAATCGACACAAGACTTCTCATTCATTATCAATGCCTCAAGGCAATCGTGGCATAAAAGCGCAATCCTCCTCGGATAACCCTGGGTGCGTTCGTAAATCAACTTCATGGCCTCATCTGTAAATAATGGTGCTGAACCATTATAACCTGCTTGCTTCAGTCTAAATGTAATCATCTCCTTCGTCTCTAATTCATCCAGCGGATTTATTATGTACTTCAATGCTATCCTGTCCATAAAGTTCCTGACCTTCCTCAAGCGCGGAAGAAGTTCCATCTGGGATAAGATAACAAGCTGCAGCAATTTGTATTCGTTAGTCTCATAATTTAAAAGTATCCGAAGCAACTCAAGTTGATTAGCATTTAACTTTTGCCCTTCGTCTATCAAAAGCACAATGGTCTTATTCTCATCTACTCCCTTCTGGAAGAGATATTTTTCAATCGCAACTTTATAATCCAATGTGGAGCGAAATTCGGGTTTCATCCCAAACATCTTAATTAGGCTAAACAAAAATTGAAATTCGGTTTTATAACTTGGGTCCAAAATCATATGAAAAATAAAATTGTCATCGCCTTGGAACGTCTGAACGACAGTACGAGATAGCGTGGTCTTGCCAGTTCCGACGTCGCCCAAGACTAAGCTTAAGCCACGCCTCAACCTTATCGTTATCTCTAATCGCTTAAGGGCGGAATCGTGGGATTGCGAGCGATAGAAGAATGCGGGGTCTGGGCTAGTTGAAAATGGTTCTTTTTCTAAATTAAGGACCTTATAATAACTCATCGATACACCTTTTTTGGCTTAAGGCCTCTTTAATTTCTTGTATAGAGCACTTCTGCCTTCTTAATTTAATTATTTTATTAAGGGTCCCGACGGTGGAATCGTCAAAATATCTAAAGTTTGTCTCAGGACTTCTTCCAATTTCTGATATCAAGCCAAGCTTTAAATAAAATTTAACTGTATCTACGGATAAACCGGTCAAGCGCGCTAAATCTTTGACCAAATATAGGTTATGCATCTTCGAATTTTCACTCTCTACTCAGGGAGTAATATACACCCTGAAAATTATTTTGTCAAGGAAAATTTTGGTTAATTGGTTGGTTCGTTTGCCAGTTAGCTCGTTTAGGAGGGCTTATGGAATCAAAATCTTAGAGACTAAAATATGGCATTTGAGGATGTTTGTTTCTGCGCCTTTTGTGGCGAGTGAGAATTTATCTATTTTTAATAACTGGTTAGAATTTTGTATTTCATATATGAATTTCGATATTTGGTTAATATCCCCTTCCGCATCTAATTCTACCAAATATTTTTTATAGAATTGAGCTTTTTGGGTCGGGCGTGGTTTTATATCGATTATATGTACTGCGGCAGAACTGGCTAAGAATTCTATCTCAGTTAAAAACTTCGCCATCTCTTCTTCTTCAGCGCCCACCATCTTAACGGCTGAAGCATAATTCTCGTGGTCAGCTTGAATCCTCCCCTTTCTGTTAATCATCTTCAGATTCTTCTTAAGTTTCTGACTGCTTATCTCAATCTTCTCATCGAGTTCTTTCCACTTAACGACTACGGGTTTAATAACGAACCCTTGCGCAATCCAGATAAGAACTAAGAAGATGGTCAAATAAAATAATCTTTTTTCGCGCTTCGAAAGATTTGAAATAATCATCTCTTTAACTCCGCGCCTCTGCTAAGAAGACAAGCTATCTCGAAATCGACGAGTTCCTGGCTACCCATCTTTCGTTTGGTGGCATATTTTACTTCGACATTTTGAAAATACGGAGAATTTTCTAATACGGTAACTAACCTAAACACATCGGAGAGAACGCTCGCGCTGCCTTTCAATTCCACTTTGTTCTCTTCGTATGTATAAATAGACAGATAAATTTGAGGCGGCAAAATCTTATAAAGTTCGTTGAGGACATCCAGGGCTTCTGATTTTTTTATCGATTGAGACTTTATGAGTTCGGAAGTTAACCGCATCCCCTCTATCTCTTGAGCAACAGGGGCTGTCTCCTTTAATTGCGATTCCAACATCTTTAGCCTGCGCTCCTTTTGATGGATTTTATTCAATATCATAAAGGATGCTGAAGCGATGACAGCTAACATCAAGATAATCGTAATTGCCAATTCTCGCTTTTTCATCATTGCCGCTCTGGTTAATCTCAAGGTCCTCGGCAACAAATCGACCTCTTCGGGCCCAAAGGCTGTGCCGATGAGCGAAGAATATGAGGCCTGCGTAACATAGGGTTGAAATATGGGTGAAATATTTAAAGGCATATCCTTAAATGAGCCGATAAATTCAACCTTCATGTTTAAAGAACGTTCCAATTCGTTTGTCAAATGCAGCAGTCCAGATACATCTCCAGTAAAAAACGCCTGCGCAGGCCTAGGCGCATCCGATTCTTTTTCATAAATAGGTAGCGTCTTATCTATCTCCTCCGCTAATCTCTCAGGGTATTTACTCCCTTCGGCAGAGCCAAATGTCAATCCCCTTGTATAAATCAATTTGCCTTTATAGACTATCGCAATATCGCTTGTGCCAACATCGCAATCCACTAAAATTATAGGTGAGCTTAGAGTTCTCGCCTTCAATTCGCTATTTAAATTAAACCAATTTAAAAGCCCAAATGAACTTAGCGTCACCTTGGCTGGGCTTAATTGGCAACT
Organism: uncultured Planctomycetia bacterium; assembly: GCA_964625025.1. Taxonomy (GTDB): domain Bacteria; phylum Omnitrophota; class Gorgyraeia; order Pluralincolimonadales; family CAZUZR01; genus CAZUZR01. The sequence continues at coordinate 16,963 of CAZUZR010000016.1, forward strand.
CTTCAATATTTCAATTGGCCGCTCTATTACATCTCGATGGCAAATGACGAGCATAACCTTTGAATATCCTTCGGAGTCGATGTCCATCACATTGAACCCATACGCTATTTCTTCCTTTGGATAGGGGATTTGTTTAAGCGCCTGAAATCCCGCCATCTCATCTATCTCGCGTGGATTCTTAGACGGTAATCTTATGTTCTTGGTAGTTACATGCTGCCGTGGTATCGCGAGGATTAAATCTACGGGCCTTATATTATGTTCCCGAAAGACCTGTTGCAACGCTGTGGCAGCTGTCTCTGGTTCTGACGTCGAAAGTTCTTTATGCACGCAAGCAATAATTTTGGACTCCTTACCCTTAGACAAAATTTGTATCAGCTTAATATATCTATCGCTTATTTCTAGTGAAGTTGTTATCTTGCTATTAAATATAGCCATGGCCTTCTATTGCTCGTTCCAGAATAGAATTTGCTGTTTTTGCTCTATTGGGTGCGGCCCAATTACGCAAGTTATAGTTTTATGAGCTCTTTTAGCGCTTGTTTCGCCAAAGGAAATTATTCGAAAATAACTCGAACCGAAAGCCACCAAATTTACGCACTCCGGCGGCAAATTCACCCCTCTGTCATTCAAAAAGGTATTAAATGTGCCTTGATTAAATGGCGCATCATCATAAGTGCCTTCTATTCTATCGTCGCCTGACCGCACCCTAATTAATTCCTGGGCAATTGCTTCAAGGAGTCCTAATGCAACGAGGGATGGCAGGGCAGCGGTATTGATGTTTAATTTGCCCTCAGGGTAAGGTTTGGCCGGATAAATTGTGATGTAATTTTTTATATTATTAAAAATTTCAGGCGACATATCCTTCACCAATAAGAGCTCTTCGAGGACATCAAAGAGATTATCCTTCCGAGGATACCCTTGAGCGGAATAACTATATTCAGTCCCGCCGCCCTCGCGAATTGTGTCAGCATCGCGCCAATCCTCTATCAGCTGAGCCAGTTCGCCCGCATCGCCAACTTGAGGACTTAAATACTCTATCAAACGCTCGATTACCTTCCGGGGCGCATTATTTATATTGACCCGGCGGTCCTCATCCTGAACCCCATAAAATTTCAGCTCCTGCGTGAATGGATAGCTAACTGTAAAAGTGCCGACTTGAGCTACTTTTATCTCCTTGAATAAAGGGTCTTGCTCCTCCAAGTTATTAGACCAGCGTTCGCCTAAGTTGTCTATCATATGACCTTCTGCCCCGATAACAGCGATGGCGCGCTCAACCCCTGCCTTCGCTAAATAAAGCGCCTTCATATTATCCCGATATAAACCTGTGAGTTTAAGTTCCAAACCTATCCTGCCCGCTACCCCAACTGAAAGTATAGTCAAAATTGCCAGGATCCATAATGTTATAATTAATATAGCGCCTTTATCCTTTTTAAAATTCATCGCCTACATTTTAGATGCTTACCTTAAAGTCCCTGTCGGAATCAAAATGGTCTCAGAGTAAAGAACGACCTCTCCTTCGGCTTGAGGTGGATAAGATAAACTCAACTTCACGCCAAATGGAATGCCTTTATCCTCCTTTGCCCAATTATCCTTCCAGGTGACCTCCTCGCCGTTTCGATATGCGTATTTCAATCTAAAATCTAAAATTCCAGAGGTCAAAAGCGATTTAGTTGGGCTTTCTCCACTCGCGCTTTCCTGATATGTCTGTAAAATATAATAAAGGGTTTTGGAGCCGGCATCAAAAGTATATGTCGTTTTAAAAATCCCCTCTAAATATTCATCCTCGGGCTTGAGGATTTTCAACGCGCGCGAAAACGAGACGTAATTTGAAGAGCCCTCAAACGGCATGGGCGTAAAGTTAACAGCATTTTTTAAATCGCGGCCGATGCTATCGAGTATATGCCTTGCCTCCTGCCTTATCTTATAGCTATTTTCTGCTTTGCGCCAAGCGTGGATTCCTACGTTAAACGACGCATAAATAGCAACTGCGACAATTGAAAATATCGTAACGGCAATCAATAATTCCAAGAGGGTGAATCCCCTGAGGGACATCAAACGCCTCACTTTAGTTTTGCCATTCGTCCTCAACTTAGGGCCCGCCACCTCTATATTTTAAGTAAGTTGCGACTTCTATTTTTTCGCTCCGAACTCCGCTACGCCATAAAATCGTTGCCTTCACCTCATTTAAGGGGTCTGATTCTGCTACGCGTTTCACCACGATATTCAAGGTATAATTAGTATTTGGAATTGATTCGATTATCTGTGATTCGGTTAACCCTCCTTCGCGCCCAGCTTTCTCCTCTAATTCCCACATCTTATCCTTCAATAGCGAGGATGCTACCAGATATTCCTCCGAAATCTTCGATGCGCGTAAAGATGATGTAAAAGAACGCAAAATTATTGCGAGGCCAATAGCAATTACTGCGATGCTGACGACCGCTTCAAGTAACAGATAACCTTTATCCCGCACCTCGAGGTGGGTGCGAGATTCACTATTGCGTAGGCTCTTCAACTTTAACGTAACCAGTCATCGGTTCCATCGTAATGGTATAACTTTTCCCTGAAGGGATGCCAATTTTAATTGAGGACTTATCTGTTGTTCCATCCGGATAAAATTTAATGCCGTCTTCGCTATCACGTAAATCTATAGAGATAAAATCTGGCATCGACTTAGATTTTTCTATCTGCCATATCTTGTCGTCGGGCGTGCCCTCGAGCCTTAAACGTTTATTTTCGATATCGAAGAACAACCTTTTTGTCCTACCATCCATTATCGCCTTCGCTTGTGCATATCGAGCGTACGAAACAACATCTGAAACGAAGTTTTGCAGCCCTAAATAATTAAACGACTTTCTAAATTGCGGGATAGCCAAAGTTGCGATGAGCACAAGGATTAGGACAACGAATATCAACTCTAAAAGCGTGAACCCCGCTACCGAGTTCGTCAATGGGGTAACTAAGTAATTCCTATTGCGTCTGCGTCGTCTCTTTATTGGAGATATCATCCCCTCCGCCAGCGACGCCGTCTTTGCCATATGAGAGCAACTCGTAATCTTTTTTATCAGCCGTGGGCTTATATACATATTCGCGCCCCCACGGGTCGATAGGTTTTTTCTTTAAATATGGACCCTGCCAATTCGTCGTGTAACCGGGTTTTGCGACCAAATCTTCTAACTTCTCCGGATACTGCCCGTTATCTAATTCGAACATATCTAATGCCGTTGCGATACTGGCATTTATATCGGCACTCGCTGCTGCCTTCCTTGCCTGCTCAGACCTGCCTACAAATCGTGGCAGGACCATAGAAGCCAATATGCCGATAATTACGACGACGAGCAGGATCTCAACAAAGGTAAATCCCTTCTGGTTAGCTGGTTTGTTGGTTTGTTGGTTTGTTGGTTGTAACGAACAAACGAGCACGCGAACTAACGAACTTAACATTTTTCCCCCTTTCGAAAATTACCTTACCATCAAGTTAATCTGGAATATCGGAAGCAACATCGCAACCACTATAAATGCAACAACTGCGCCCATCCCTAATATCATCAATGGCTCAATGAGCGAAGTCATAATTTTTACTAACCTGTCAGCGTCATGCTCATAGGAGTCTGCGACCTTACGAAGGGCATCCTCTAATCTGCCCCCTTCTTCACCAACGGCAATCATATTCATTACGAAAATAGGAAAATGCGGGCTTGCTCTAATCGCGCTTGAAAATGACGAGCCATCGCGTATTTGTTCGCCAATTCTATCTAACTCTTGCTTTAATACCTCGTTTGTAACTGCATCGGAGACGACTTCTATAGACTGCAATATCGGCACCCCATTATCTAAGAGCGTCGCCAGCGATTTGGTGAGCCTGCCAATTTCGACCTTCTTTATAAATTCCCCAATTGCAGGGATGCTTAAAATAAATCGGTCGAAACGTAATTTCCCCCCTTTTGTCTTATTAAGCCTTATCAATAAAAATATAAATATAATAAAAAATAATAAAATCAGCCACCAGAATTCTGCAAAGTAATCACTTATTTTTATTAAGGCCCTCGTCGGCAGCGGCAATATCTGACCAAATTCCGCAAATATCATTGTAAGCTTTGGCACTACAAATGATAGGAGCACAAAAATTGTGAGCAAGCCGACAAATGAAACCAAGACAGGGTACGCCATCGCAATTTGTATCTTTGCCTTAACCTCTTCTTCTTTTTCGTAAAATTGAGAGAGCCGCTTCAGCACATCTTCTAAGACGCCCCCTATTTCTCCCGAGTGGACCATGCTAGTAAAAAGGCGCGAGAAGATATTGGGATATTTCGAGAGGGCGACTGACAATGGGGCACCATCTTTTAAATCGGCCATTACACTTTGTATCACCGATTTTAAATATCTATTTTCAGTCCCTTCGTATAAGACCCCCAGCGCATTTAATAAAGTCAGCCCGGAACCTAAAAGCTCTGAAAGCTGACGCGTAAAGATTGCTATGTCCCTCAGGCGGACTCGACCGATAAAAAAAGAGGGATAAAAACCTCTTTGCTGAAAACGCGCATTTTCCTTTTCGACTTTAATCGGGTAGTAACCCAGTTGAGAAATTTTTGAGACCGCAGTATATTCTGTCTCCGCTTCTATATGGCCCTCGACTATTTCTTCCGGGCCCTTCTTTGCTTTATAAAAGTACTTCGGCATCTTTGACCCTAATTTAGTTTATTCTAAAGACAATTCCTCTTGCGGCGTAACCCGCATAATTTCGCTAACAGTGGTCAACCCCCTTAAAACCTTATCCACTCCATCCTGCCTCAAAATCTTCATACCTAACTTAACAGCGCTTTTTTTTATCTGGTCGGCAGAAGCACGATTTAAAACCATCTGCCGTATTTCATCGCTCATAACAAGAAATTCGTAAATGCCCGTCCTTCCCCGATAACCGGTAAACTTGCACGCCTCGCATCCTTTGCCCTCATAAATTACGACATCATCTGGGACGTCATTAATTCCCAATTCTAAAAGGACCTCCTTTTTACCTTTAACCGGATGTTTACATTCGGGACATATCAACCGAATGAGCCTTTGCGCAATCAGGCATTCAACGGATGAGGCAACTAAATATGGTTCAACCCCCATATCCAATAAACGCGTAACCGCTCCAGCCGCATCATTCGTATGTAATGTAGAAAAGACCAGATGTCCCGTCAAGGCAACTCTTATCGTAATCTCAGCTGTTTCCATATCTCTAACTTCGCCAACCATCATAACATCTGGGTCGTGCCTTAGCATCGAACGCAAACCATTTGCAAAGGTCAAACCGATTTTGGGATGGACCTGCATCTGCGTAATCCCTTTTAAATGATATTCTATAGGGTCTTCGATCGTCAGGATCTTCAACTCTTTATTGTTTATCTTTGAAAGACAGGCGTAGAGAGTTGTGGTCTTGCCAGAACCAGTAGGCCCTGTGACGAGAATAATCCCGTGAGGTTTCCTGATCATCTCCTCTAAGATTTTTAGGTCGAACTGCGACAGTCCTAAATCTTCGAGGCTGTATAGCATTTTCCTTGTTAGCAACCTTATGCCTACGCTTTCCCCATAAGGAGTTGGCAGTATCGAAACCCTTAAGTCCAAAACGTCATCTCCCACTTTAATCTTTATCCTCCCATCCTGCGGGAGCCTTCGTTCTGCGATATTGAGGTTCGCCATTATCTTTATCCTCGATACGATAGCAGATTGAAAGTATTTTATCGTTGGCGGAATTGTAGCCTCGTATAAAATTCCATCTATCCTGTATCGCACCCTCATCTCATCCTCATAGGGCTCGATATGTATATCAGTCGCTCTATCGTAATATGCCTGCTGGATAATCTGATTGACAAATTTTATTATTGAAGCATCCTCGACTAGCTCTTCCGCATCCTGAGTTGCGGCAGCGGGCAACCTCAACTCTTCGGGATGGGAAGTTTCTGCCATAATTCGTTCTATCGTCTCCGCCCCAATCCCGTAATATTTCTTGATCGCTTCCATAATATCTTTTTCACCGCCTAAAACTGGGTGTATCTCGAAGCCTAATAACAATTTCATATCATCTATCGCCTGAACATTTAATGGGTCGGTTACGACGACGGTCAAGGTTTTTCCTTTTAGTTCTATGGGCATCAATTTATAGTGGCTTGCAAATTTTGCAGGAACCTTTTCTATTAAGAACCTATCTATCTTAATATCCTTAATTTTAATGAAGGGGATTCCCAGTTGTTTCGAAAGGATGGCAAATATCTTTTCCTCTGTTGAGTAACCCAAATCGACTAATGTCTGGCAAATGAATTTGCCTGTCTTCTTCTGCTCCTTTAAGCCAACCTCCAGTTGCTCAGGCGTTATCACATTTTCATCTATCAGCATTTGACCTATAAGCATACTGCCCTTACCCGCCATCTTGCCTCCCGAATGTAAAGTCGCCTGTTACTTCTTGAATCTTCACTCGAATTAAGCCACGCATCAGCTCATCGGGGCCTTCGAATACAACTTTTATATAATTATCACTATAGCCAATTAAAAGGCCCGCAGTTCTATCGCGTTTCGTCTCAACTAAAACCTGCAACCCTTTACCTATAAAACGCCTTCTAAAATTGTAGCTCATTTCCCTTTGAAGTTCCCTAAGCCGTCTTATCCTTCTTCTTACAATATGTGGTGCTGGTACGCCATTGAATTTGGCTGCCTGGGTGCCATCGCGCTTGCTATATGGAAAGATATGCATTCGTAACGGCGAAATTGCCTCAACTATATTTAGCGTATTTTTAAAATTCTCCTCGCCTTCGCCTGGAAAGCCAACCATTACATCGAGCGTAATTGCGATATCCACTATCGCGGACTTTATCTTATGAACTAAACCTGTAAATCGCGATGCCGTATAGTGTCTATTCATCTTCTTTAATATTTCGTCGTCTCCGCTTTGTAACGGGATGTGAAAATGTCTGCAAAGTAGTTTTGCCGTTACAAATTTATTTATTAATTCATCCGTTATGTCTTCGGGATCGATTGAGCTTAAGCGAATTCTAAAACTTAGGCCAATCTTTTCCAGTTCATCGATGAGCCTTATTAAGTCAGTGCCGTCCTTAAAATCCCTGCCGTAATCCCCTAAACAAATACCCGTTAGAATAACTTCCTTGAAACCCCTCTCAACCAAACGCCTGACCTCTTCGACGATATCCTTCAACGGCCGGCTCCTTGACCTGCCGCGCACCAACGGAATCTTACAAAAAGAGCAGAATCTGTCGCAACCATCCTGAACTTTAATGAAGGCCTTCGTATGCCCAGCAAAATCTGAAATTGAAAATGTAAACCCAGTTAGAATGCCCTCATCACCATCTTTAAAGACGGAATATTCTAACGGGGTAAATATATCGTTACCTATGACGCCATGGCCTCGTAAAACTGAGGCGATGCTCGCCTTTTTTGAATTCGGCACTATATCTCCAATGCCGTTTATCCGTAAAAGTTCATCACTATTTTTCTCAGCATAACAGCCGGTTACGAGAACAAAAGCATTTGGGCTCTCCCTTAGCGCCTTACGAACCATTTCCTTTGATTCGCCATCGCTCTTCTGGGTAACCGTACAAGTATTAATTACGTAAATATCGGCGGCGCCTGTCGTTTCAATAAATCCCAAATTACACAATTGCTCACGAATCGCCTGAGTCTCATACTGATTTACTTTGCAGCCCAATGTTTTAAAACTAACGGTACGCACCTTACCACCTCAATTCATAGTTTAAAATTGAGGGGGCCGAGATAGCCGCGGTCTCTGAACGAAGTACCTCTTTACCTAATGAAACTGGCTTTGCTCCGCTTGACTTTGCCATCTCTATCTCATCCTCAGTAAAATCCCCCTCAGGCCCGATATAAATAATCGCCGATTTTACAACAACGTTTTTTAAAATATCCCTCAACTTCTCTATATCTTTATATAAGCAAGGCATAAGGGCAAACTCATAATCTTTTATATACGAAAGCGAATCTTCAAAACTACCGATATCGTTAATCTCAGGGACTGTAACCCCCTTTGCATGATGCGCTTCCTGCCCTCGAATATGAATCATATCTTTAAGTATAAAATCGTGGGGAACATAGAATCTGGTCATTCTGCCCCTTCCTCAAAGACCTGCGCTGTGAATATGTAAATCTCTGTATTTTTATCCTTCCACGCATCCGGGGGCAAGCCCGCTTTATGGGAACACAAGTTAGATAGAAATTCCTCTTTGGTCCAACCGGCCTCTAAAGCTACCTGCGGAAGGAAAACGCCATTTCTAAATCCCCTTTTTACTATTACGCCGTGCACGCCCAACTTCATCTCGTCCATATTAGTAATTCGCTTTGGCTGTGATAGTACTGAGATTTCGATTTTTATATCCTTTAATTCATTAGATGTAACAGGTGAAAATCTAGGGTCTTCGGTTGCGGCTGCGATTGCCATATCGGAAACGGTCAAATATAGCGGCCCGTGCCCAATTATATTTCCGATGCAACCGCGTAAATCCTTCCCCTTGTGCAAAGTCACAAATGCGCCTTTCTCTTTCAATAATTCAGGGTCGGTCTCTTTAAATTCGGATTTTTTCTTTTCTGCAATATGTCCTTCTATCGTCTTACGCGCAATGTCCAACAATCTTTTTCTCTGCTGTGCATTCAACATCTTTTCTTCCTCCCTATATATTGCGAGACTGCCGTAGCCTACGACCCTGCTCTTATCGCCTGCTGTATCTCCGGAATTGGCATATTTTAATACCATTATCTTGTTTGCGCCTAACCCCTTACTCGCTAATAAAGTAGTAAGCACTGGGGCAACGCCGCAGAGTTCACATTCTCCTTTTGAAATTTTTTCGGCTAGCCTTTCGGGGTCAAGATTTAGAAGTTCGGACAATGTAATTTGGTCTTTTAATACGGCGTCGTTATAAGAATAATAATGAGACATATCTGTGCTTGCAACTATCAGTATTTTTTTATTGCTTTCTTTGACCGCATTTACCAGCGCAACCGATAAATCCTTGCATGCTCTATAATCGGGCCTTCCCATAACCAAAGGAACTATCTTAAAATCTTTTAACGACCTCTGCAAAAATGGGATGTGAACCTCAACCGAATGCTCCTCCTCGTATGCCTGTGGTTGAAAATATATTAAACTTTTTTTTGTCCCCATCAATTTTCTAACAAAGTCTGAGTCTATCTCAACCTTTCCGAGCGGCGTCTCGTAAAATCCTTTTTCTAAAACTGAGACGCCATCAAAAGCGACGTGGTGGCTCGGCCCAATTATTATTACCGTGTCATATTTCTTATCGGAAACCGCTTTATATCCGTAGGCGGCAACCGGCCCCGAATAGATGTATCCTGCATGAGGAGAGATCAAAGCGATTATCTCGCCGTCGATCCGTTGTGGATTTGCCTGCCTTAAATAATTATCAACTTGCCCTGCAAGGACAACCGACGAGGCAGGATAAAAAGCGCCGGCAACGACCGGTTTTTTTATCTCTTCGGAAAAAGCAGGTTGCGTCATCAATGTTAGGATTGATAAGATTAAAACCTTTTTGAACATAATCTCCTTCTGTTCGACTCCCGATTAAAAGAAACAGAGACGTTCCCCAACCCAAAGCGAAAAGTGTCTTGAATCTAATCGGGAAAGCGTCTCTTATAATATGTAAGAGGTACACTTTCCTGATCAGATTAGAAAACGTCTCTAACGCTCTTAACACTACAATCTCCCCTATAACCCGTTGGGTTCAATTCCAAATTCTGGTGGATCGTACCGGATAAGGCTAGAAATTGTATCCAGCATGCCACCGTTAATAAAATATAAATAACTTTATTAAATAATCCCTAAAATTGGCTTGGCGAGGGGCACGCCCGCCCCTATAAGAGAGAGCAAATTTTAGTTTATCTACCCTGCCCAGAAACCAAACAAGGAGTCAAATTGTTCTTGTTTAAGGTAATAAATTTATTTGCCACCTGCTTTAGATGGTAACATTTCCGCTTGCTAACGTAAGCACATTCAACTTTCTTTCCTAAACTCTTTACTGCCTCTACAACCGAAGCAAAATCACCGTCGCCACTAACCAATATAGCTGTATCGTATTGATTGGTAAAACCCGACTTTAACATATCAACGGCAATATTTACATCAATGCCTTTCTCAACATAAAAACTAACACTCTCCTTGCCGAACAGCTTAGCTATACCTTTATGCTCTATTTTGATAGACCTCTTTTCTAACCGACCTTTAGTAAAGATTAAATTCGGGACAAATTGCAGACTATTAAAAAATCTCTGTTGCTCTTTATAGGATTCCTTATCCTTATCATTTTGGCTTAAGGGTGCATTATAATAATGGATTTTTTCTAACTTTCTATTGCTTCCACAGAGAAAACTTCCAAATTTTGAAAAATCAACAGCGGGTACTTTATGGGCTTCCTCTTTTTTGATTTCAAATTCTTCTCTGAGGCCATGGTAAAAATTGCTTCCATCAATAAATATCATTACTCGTTCCATAAAGGCCCCCTAAAATAAAACAGAGGGTTGACGTGCAACCCTCTGGAGGTAATAAACCCACCGTTGACGAGCAACGATGGGGAAGTTTATATGTGCTTTTATCTTACTAAAACCCGCTTCGGCTGTCAAGCATTTTCTTTCCATATAAAGTATATCCTATACTATCGTGGATTTCAACTAAATTTTACTATAAAAAGCCTCTCTCCCCTGTGTCACTAATTTATATTTCCACCCCAAATTCTTACAATATTCTTCTGCACCTAGCCTCTTTAATTTAGTAGATAACCAAAATAAAAACGGTAATCCTTTCCCTTCGTGTATTTCTTTAGCACCGTCGTTATATTCAACCAAGAAATCCGGGTATACTGACCCCCATTAACAAAGAGCCGGTTCTAACTTAAAAATCCCTTGACTAATGGGGGTCATTACACAATGCCGATACCGGCTAATAAAATTATAAGTACATAAATAATAATTGGCATTTTCATTTACATTTCCTCCCTACCAACTCATCAATAGAAACATTCAGCGCATCAGCAATTTTTGCCATAGTCGTTATCGTGGGTTCCTTAGCCATCCCCATTTCAATTTTTACGAGTGTATTATTTGAAACATCGGTCAACAGAGCTAATTTCTCCTGTGTTAAACCTTTCTTTCGTTGAGAGCGATTTGAGTTAATTAATTGGTTTTTCTGGAAACAGGTTCTAACTCTATCCATTGGTGGAGCTGGGGGGAGTCGAGTCGCTCGTCAAGTTGTTCGCTTCGCTTTTTTATAACTAGCCTCGCTCCCTAAAAGGAAACCCTGATGGTTTCTTTTTAGTATTTATCTTCCTTCCGC
>CAZUZR010000017.1:0-26525 GCA_964625025.1 uncultured Planctomycetia bacterium
GACAGATTCGGGATTTGTTTAATAAGGACTATTACGCGCACCCTTTTCAATATCCGCCCTTCTTGATGATGTCGCGAGCGATGATTAATTTCTGAATCTCGTTTGTGCCCTCGAAGATTCTATGGACGCGCGCATCGCGATAGTAGCGCGCCATCGGATATTCCTCCATATAGCCCAAACCACCATGAATCTGAACGCCCATATCCACAATTCTATTGAGCGCCTCTGAGCAGAATAGTTTACAAATCGCTGCCTCTTTTGAAAACCTCATACTCTGGTCGCACATCCACGCTGCGCGATAGACCATCGATTCCATCGCGTAAATCTGTGTCGCCATCTCGGCGAGCATCCATTGTATCGCCTGCTTTTCTGATAGTGGCCCGCCAAACTGAACTCTTGTATTCGCATGTTTCGTCGAAATATCGAGCACCTCTTTAGCTCCGCCTAAACAGCCTGCCCCTAACCCTAACCTTCCGACATCTAATGTCTTCATTGCCGTCAGAAATCCATAGCCGACTTTTCCCAATACATTATCCTTATGGACTTTCACATCTTGATATATAAGTTCTGCTGTGCCTGAGCCACGAATCCCCATCTTCTCATCGATTTTTCCGACGGAAAAGCCAGGTGTCTTAGCCTCAACGATAAAAGCGGTTACGCCGCCTTTTGCGCCCAGCGCCTTATCCGTCACTGCAATCGTTATAACTATATCGGCGACGTTGCCGTTTGTAATATATTGCTTCGTTCCGTTTAAAATAAAATAGTCGCCGTCCCTTTTTGCCGACATCTCAATCGCTGCTGCATCTGAGCCGGCGTTCGGTTCAGTCAATGCGAATGCCCCTATCATTTCACCTTTTGCCAATGGCGTTAAATACTTTACCTTCTGCTCCTGTGTCCCATCTAAAAAGATTGGCGTCGAGCCAATTGAGGTATGTGCGCCTAAAAATGTTGCGGTCGAGCCGCACCCCCTTGATATCTCTTCGCTGACGATGCAATATCCTGTCTCGCCCATCCCGGCGCCGCCATATTCCTCTGGAAATGGAACGCCCAATAACCCTAATTGGGCCATCCTTTTTATCAATTCCTTCGGAATCTGCTTTTCTTTATCTATCTTCTCAGCAATGGGCCTTAATTCCTTATCGACAAACTTCTTGACCATCTCCCTCAACATTATCTGTTCTTCAGTAAATTTAAATTCCATCGTATATTCCCTCCTGATAATTTAACATATTATACATAATATCCTTGGCTTTTTCTCTTAAAATCATACCCGCACTGAAAATCTTCGTATAGATAATCGCCCGTGAGCAGATAGGATAAAGCAGGACACCCTCGACAATCCGAGATATCGCAATCGGCGCATCTTCCTTTCCGTTTGCTATTTATTATGTCTGTCAATAATTGGGAATTGATAATATCACTCAAAGGTGTCTCCAATAAATTACCTATCTTGAGACTGAATCTGCGGCAAGGTAATACATCCGCGTTTGGCATAATACAGAAAGCGTCGCGACCGACATTGCAACTTGCGCCCAAAAGTTCTACTTCTGCCTTTGAGAACTTCGTCCAGAACGCGCGCCACGATGCCACATCTTCCTCCTCGCAGGTTTCACCCGTAAGTTCGAGCAAAGCCTTAACCAAATTAGACCAATCTTGCCGTTGCAAAAGTTCGTCTTTAATCTTTGAGCCCTGACCTAAAGGAAAGAATCTCTCTACGATAAGCCCGTCGAGATTTAACCTTTGACAGAAGTCGAATAACCCTGCCGCTTCTTTTAGATTAGATTTCATCGCCGTAAACATAATGAGGATAGAAAAATCGGATTCTTCTTTTATTAACCTGATTGTCCCAATTGCTTTTTCGAAAGAGCCCGCACTCCTTACGGCATCGTTGCTAAAAGCTGTTGCTCCTTCGAGAGAGATTTTAATCTGACTTAATTTTTTAATCCTCTTCAACTCTTTTATAACCTGGCGCGTAATCAAACTCCCGTTGGTAATGATAATTAATTGAGCGACCTCTTCTTGCTTATCCAGATAGGCAAGCAATTCAAATAATTCCTTTTTTAAAAAAGGTTCGCCGCCGGTGATGCTTATAACTGCTTTACCATTTTGGCTTCTTGCCGCTTCGACGATTCTATCGGCAACTGATTTTAGTCCTTTCCCGTCTAATTCCGAAGAATTGCTGAATTTGTCCTGATAGCAATGTCGGCAGCGAAAATTGCATACATCGGTTATGTGCCACTGAAAATAAAGTTTATTCATTAAAGGTTCTAAAAAAATTATTCCTTGGTTAACTCTTGGGTCTTTTCTTCGATAAGGAGCCTATGTTTGTATTCCTGATCGGCGAGGAAAGTAAGAGTGTCAATAACGGAGCGGTTATTAGAGCGCCTTAACAGTTCTTGATACATATTATAAGCTTCGATTTCTTTTTCTAAAGCGAGCTTTAAAGCTTCGACCGGCCCCATAGGGCTGAATTCTTCTCTCATTGTGCCTCCTTATTTATCCGTAAATTTAGGTTGGCGTTTTTGTAAAAAGGCGCCTATGCCTTCGGTTTTATCCTGCGTTTCGCACAATTTGCCGAATAGACCTGCCTCTAATTTGAGTCCCTCTTCGATATCTAAACGCATCCCCTGTCGTACGGCCTCCATAATATTATTTATCGCTACTTTACCTTTCGCGACTATCTTTTTCGCAACTCCCTGCGCCTGCTTTAACACCTCTGAATCAGGGACAACTTTATTAATTAAACCGATTGCTTTCGCATCCTGAGCCGTAATCATATCGCCGGTCAATAAAATCTCCAAAGCCCGCGGAATCCCAATCAATCGCGGAAGCCTCTGCGTGCCACCCATTCCGGGCATAATCCCTAAATTTATCTCGGGCTGTGAAAATCTCACTCTATCGCCCGCAATCCTTATGTGGCAAGCCATCGCAAGCTCATTAGAGCCGCCCAAACAATACATCCCATTTATCGCAGCGATAAAGGGGATCTTTGCATTCTCGATCTTATTTACCACTGTCTGCGCCCTCGACGCTAACGCCTCACCATCTTTGGCGACCTTTATGGTGTCTATCTCCTTCGCATCCGCACCGGCGCCGAACATAGTTCCGCTTGCGGTTATCACGCACGCTTTAACCTGTGGGTCTAAAAGCACCTTATCAACCACTTCATCTAACTCCATCATAACTGGCGTGGATAACGCATTCGCAGGCGGATTATTTATCGCGATGGTCGCAATATTTGCCTCAACCGAATAGGTCACGAATTGCCCTGCCATTTTCGCCTCCTTGGCCCGCTTTAGTTTATGGCGGACTAATTTTTACGCGTATTCAAAAAATCCGCGCTTGGTCTTTGTCCCTAAAAAATTCGCATTGACCATCTTCTTCAACATAAACGCCGGAAAAAATCTCTCTCCAAATTTCGCTCGTAAATCCTCTAATCCCTTTAACGCATTATCTATCCCGATTGTATCCGCATAATGTAAAATTCCACTTTTATCCTGTGGGAAGCCCAAGCCCGCAATCATTGCCAAATCTATATCCTGCGCCGTCGATATATTCTCTTGAAGAGAAATTGTAGCCTCATTTATCATCGGAAGGATTAATCTCTCGACGGAAAATTTTGTTCCGCTTAATTTAGTCTGCGCCTGCGCCTCTTTAATAAAATTGTCCAATACCGTATCGGCTTTGCCTTCACCATGCTCCTCTACTCCCTTATAATTATAGAATCCTGCCTCGGATTTTACACCATATCTTTTTGCATCTATCAATTTATTCCATAACTGTGCGGGTTTCATCCTTTCGCCGTATCCGTTGTATAAAATTTTCCCGACCTCGGCGCAGATATCGAGCCCCAAATTATCGACCAGCGTAAACGGCCCCATCGGAAAGCCGAATTCGACCATCGCCTTGTCGATTTCTTTCGCGGATGCCGCGCCTTCCTGCAAACAATAGACCGCTTCATTTAGATAGGGCATAAGTAATCTATTTATTAAAAATCCCGGGCATTCGTTTACTCTAACTGGAATCTTACGAAGCGACTCTGAAAATGCGATGACATCATCTATCGTCTCTTGAGAAGTAGCAAGCGACGGGATAACCTCAATCAACTTCATCACATGCGCAGGAAAGAAAAAATGCATCCCGATTACTTTCTCAGGGCTCTTCGTCGCAGAGCCTAATGCGGAGATTGAAAGCGCGGATGTATTTGACGCCAAAATCGCTGTCGGCTGTGTCGCCTCATCCAATTCTTTAAAGACCTTTTTCTTCAATTCCAAATTCTCCGGTACCGCCTCGATTACAATATCGACATCCTTAAACGGAGCATAAGTACTCGTCCCCGAAATAAGCGCCATCTTCGATTCCATCTCCTCAGGCGACATCTTGCCTTTATCAACGCGGCCCTTATAAATCTTGCGTGCCGTCTCAATCCCTTTTTTTACAACCTCATCATTTATATCTTTTATGACGACCGGAATCCCCGCGTATGAAATTACCTGCGCTATCTCAGCGCCCATTTTGCCTGCGCCCACAACCGCCGCTTTATAGATATACATCGCTTCCCCCTTAAAAACTCTAAACGCTAAACTCTAAATCCTAAACAAATTCAAAATTTAAAACTTAAATTTCAAAGATTATCCATTTTGAATTTTGTGTTTAGAGTTCTGGTCTTGTTTAGAGTTTAGTATTTCGGATTTAGTGTTTATTTTCTCTCTAGTACTATAGCGCCGCCTTGTCCGCCGCCGACGCACATCGCGGCTAAGCCATATTTTAAATCGCGCTTCTTCATTTCATTCAATAATGTAACCACGAGCCTGCAGCCGGTTGTCCCGACCGGATGGCCAAGTGCAATCGCGCCGCCATTTACATTTACTATATCTCTATTTAATCCCAATATCTTCTCCGTCGCTAAATATGTAGCAGCAAACGCTTCGTTTACCTCAAATAATTGAATATCCTTTAACTCTAATCCTGCCTTTTTCAAGGCTAGTGGCACAGATCTCGTAGGTCCTATTCCCATCCGCGAAGGTTCAACGCCAGCGAACGCGAATGAACGAATAAAACCCATCGGCTTAAATCCCAACTCCTTCGCTTTATCGTATGACATAATCAAAACGCACGCCGCACCATCTGAAATCGGGCAGGAATTCCCGGGGGTTACAGTCCCTCCTTCCTTAAAAATTGTAGGATAAAGCGCCAAGGTCTCCTCGTTTAACGCTATATTTATCCCCTCATCCTGCGCGAAGGGTTCGGGCGGAAGTTCTTTGCCGCGCAATTTTTTCGGAACCATAACCGTCACCGTTTCATCTTTGAATCTTCCTTCTCTTGTCGCTTTAAACGCGCGTTTGTGACTTAAGATAGCGAACCTGTCCTGTTCTTCCCGCGAGATTTTAAATTCCTCGGCAATATTCTCGGCGGTCCTTCCCATAACCTGACCGCATACAGGATCTGTCAATCCTTCCCATAATGAATCGACCATTTCGGAATTCCTCAGATGTTTCCCAAACCTTAAATCTCGATTTATATAAGGTGCCATGCTCATCGACTCTGTCCCGCCTGCAATTTGTAAGTCACGCTCTCCGGTTTGTATATTCATCCAAGCGCTCACTATCGCCTGCAAACCGCTGGCGCAATTTCGTTGCACTGTAAAGCCAGGCGTCTCTCGTGAAATTCCGCTTCGCAATGCGATGACCCTTGCAACATTCGGCGCATCAGAGGTCTGCCCCACACAGCCAAAGATTATCTCTTCAATCAATTTCGGGTCAACTTTAGTGCGCTTCAATAATTCCTTTACGACGAGCTCGCCCAAATAAGCCGCAGATAATTCCTTTAATGCCCCGCCTAAAGTCGCCTGCGGAGTCCTTACCCCATCTACGATTACTACCTCTTTCATAGGATCCCCCTATTCCGCTATAAGCGCCTTAATCTGCGGAAGCATCCGCTGTGCCTCTTCTTCTCCGCGCTTAATTAAATGCGCCACTTTATACAATTCAAACCAATTTGCCGTCGGGATCGTAGGATGTAAAACGCAATCCGCTCCTTGTGCTGACGCCTCTGCCAAAACGTACTCCATCGACTGCATAGAATTCATTATCACATCGAATATATTCGGTAAAAATGCCCTTCGCATTTTTTCTCTAATTTTAAATACCATTCGTGCGTAGATTGAACGCTCTGCCAATTCCATCTCCTCTTTGCGTCTTTTCTCTTCTAATTCCTTAAAGGTCCTCATTACCTCTTCGGGGCTGGGAAGACAGTTAACCGCTATAATCCTTCTTGCGCCCAACTTCAACAAAACATCAACAGGGACAGGGTCTAATATCCCGCCGTCTATCAAATAATCCTCCTGCTTTCTATACGGTTCGAGCAAAGCTGGAATGGAGCACGAAGCGCGCACCGCATCGACCAAACTGCCTTCATCTAAAACAACCAACTCCCGCGCACGCAACTTGCATGCTGTTATCTTAATCGGGATATGGGTGTCGCGAAAGGTTTTACGTCCGAGAACGTTCCTTATGAATTTCGTTAAATTCACCCCCCGCAAAAAACCAAAAAGCGGGAAGGCAGAAAAGTCCGCCAGATTCAATAACGCGAATTTCTTCTTAAATTCTAACGCGATTTTTTCCAGGGCATCTCCATCTATCCCCGATGCCCAGAATGCGCCGATTAGAGCGCCGACCGATGAGCCTGCGATAAAATCTATCGGAATCTTTTCCCGCTCCAACACTTTTATCACGCCGATGTGTGCTAAGCCCAACGCTGCGCCGGAACTTAGTGCCAACCCAACGAGAACCCCTCCGATCTCTCTTGCTATCCTGCGTATCGCCTTAGAATATAAACAATCCGGAACCGCTAAAATTGGGGGCAAGCCTGCAGACATAATTCCTGCTAATAGCCCAAGGTCAGGCAAAGTCGCATATGCTTTGTGTCCCAAAATCTTAATGTGCTCTTCGGATGTCTTATCAGGATGAAATTCATTTATTATCGCCTTTATTTTTCTCTCAGGGGTTTTGATTGTCTTACTTAATTCATCGATTAACCTTCCTGTCGCTTTTAAATTATGCTCGGTGCAATCCGTAACTAAATGGATCAAATCTGATTGAGTAAGCGCAGCATAGACGGTCTTATCCATCTCAAGCGGTAAATCTACGACGATGTAGTGAAACTCCGAGGCAAGATAACTTAAAAGCGGGATTATCTGAGTGGTATCCGATGGCTCCTCTGGAACGTGCGCGATATTTAGCAAAAAAATCCCGCAAGCATCATCTTTTATAACCAGTGGCTTTACCCTCTCGTAATCAAACGCCAACGTCTTCAGCCCTATTGGTGGAGGACGATTTTCTATCCGTAACATCTGCACTATCTCATTGCCCGTGGGGCTCATATCCAGAAGGATTACCTTTTTGTGTGTTTCGCAGACAAGCGAAATGGCGAGGTCAGCTGCATACATAGTTCGCCCCACGCCTTTTGCGACGCCATATACAGAGATTATCGTCGATTCGAATATCCCCTTTGGCCCTAAGTCTTTTCTCTTTAATCGGCGGGATAGAGATTGGCTTAAATGGAACGCAAGTTGCGGAATTTCTTTAAGAAGGTAATCGAAATTGGATTTGTCTATTTTTAACACAAAGGAGTCATTTATGATACGGACCGTTACGGAATGCGGCTCGCCGGTCAAAAGCGAAATTATCCCAACATAATCTCCTCGATGTAAGTAAACTAGGAATTTTTCGTCGCCTGACGGAGTCCTCACAAACACCTGCGCCCTGCCAGTTATCATACAATAAAACGCATCGGGTGCGTCGCCTTCGCGATATACTATTTGGTCTTTTTTATATTCGACTGCATAGGAATTATCTTCGATTAGTTTTTGAGCTGGGCGGGATAGTTCTGAAAAGAGCGGGACTTGTTTTATTATCGTCGCTTTGTCTTGTGCCTTTAGAGCAAGGGTCATATTTATCTTATTTATCTTGCCTGTCGGCAGACAGGAATGTAACGACCTCAGTTATCTCTTTTCTCGGCGGCATCTTCGGCGCCTCATCAGGCACTCCAATAGGTATAAGTGCGATTAATTCATCCGGCAAATTTATGCCCAATTGGCTCTCGAGTTTCTCCTTCGCAATCAAAGGGCCTGTCATCCAGCATCCACCATAACCTAACGCATGCGCCGCCAAAAGTAAATTTTCCGTCGCCGCGCAAACTCCCTGAATGCCGGCGGTCGTCTGATATTCGCCCTTTTTAAAATACCTATTGAGCAATCGCACCGTCATCGAATCATAAGGTTTCATTACTATCGCTATTACAACCGGCGCTTGTCCAAATATCGTAAAATAATTCGAGTAATTTAAAAATTCCTGCTTTGCGGTTGGCGACTCCATTCGAGATGCGAGTTCATCTACAATCCCTTGCACCGCGTCTTTCATCTTATTTATTAAATCGCGGGATTTGACGATGATGAAATGCCAATTCTGTCGATTCCCGCCAGAAGGAGCAAGGGTCGCCGCCTCAATTATCTTACGTATATCCTCATCAGGGATTTGTATGGGTTTAAATTTCCTAATCGAACGGCGCGTCTTTAGCACTTCCCAAAAATTCTCCATCTTAAAGTTTATATTATATAGGGTCGCAACAAAAATGGCAACAAAAAAGCCAGCGGCTTTAAACTTACATCACCTCTTACAACTTTAACTACAGCCGCTGGCAATTTTTTTCAATAAAATGACCGATAAAGGAGGCAACCTACCCCTTTAACCTTTTCTCTGGTTTCGGCAACCCAGCTGCCCTGCCTAAGTCACCTTAAATGACATCGGTTTAGGCCTGTGGCTTTGTGCCCCGCCCTTTCAGCCCCTTTGAATTCGGGGTCGGCCTTAAAATAAGAATGTCTAAGGCCAAGCGGTTTACCCTTATCGGTCAATGAAAGTATGCCATATATTATCGATAAATTCAAGAGAACGAATAATAATTGACTCCGCACCTTCTTACATTGTAGAAACTCTTCATAGTAGGAAGGTGCGGGGTTGACATTTTACATATAGCCCAGCACCTTTAACGCTTGCGGGTCCTTGCGCCAGTTCTCATAAACCTTAACCCATAAGTCCAGATAGATGCGCATTTTTAAAAAACCCTCGATATCCTTTCGCGCTGACTCGCCGATATTTTTTAACATCTGCCCCTTATGGCCGACGACTATCTTCTTCTGGGAATTTTTCTCGACGAATATCGTCGCCCTGATATAAATTAATTTCTTCTTGGGGCGCTCTTTAAATTCCTCAACTAATACAGCGATTGAATGCGGAATCTCTTCTCGTGTCAATTCAAGCGCCTTTTCGCGGACCATCTCGCCTACTAAAAACCTTTCTGTTTTATCCGTCAACTGCTCTTCAGAAAAATACTTTGGGCCTTGAGGCAGGTATTCGATTATCTTCATCAAAAGCACATCCATATTGGCGCCCTTGGTAGCAGAAGTTGGAATTATTTCTTTAAAATCATAAATTTTAGACGCCTCCTCGATTAAAGGCAGCGCTAAGGATTTGCTTACCAAATCAATTTTATTTATTAAGAGTATGGCGGGCTTGCCCGCATCTCGAAGGTGATTAAAAATAATCCTATCCTCGTTTGTGATTCCGCTTGTTATATCCAAGATAAACACGATTAGGTCGACCTCCAATAACGATTCCTTCGCCAAGCGCGTCATATGTACGCCTAATAGATTTCGCGGCCTGTGAATCCCCGGCGTATCTACAAAGATAATTTGTGCATCAGGGCGGGTTAAAATTCCTAAAATCTTATCGCGGGTCGTCTCTGGCTTTTCTGTGACAATCGCAATCTTTTCACCGACCAAATAATTTAAGATGGTGGATTTACCGACGTTGGGTTTTCCAATTATTGCGACGTAGCCAGATTTGAATTGTCTTTCGGTAGGCATATCAATAGAGCTTGCCTGCTGTTAAATCATTAAGCCAGCGTTTCTCAAATTCTGCCATCGTCAAATTCAATTCGCCCTTTATCGCCGATTCTATTGTTTCGTTATTTCCAAGCCGCTCTAAGATTTTCTTTATCTTATATCGGCCGTAGCGCCTTATTAAATAATTGACAAGCGTATAGGACTCATCATAGGCTAGTTTAAGTTGAACCTCATTCGCTGGGTGAGAAAAAGTAGAGTCCAAATCTTTAAGGGGGATTAGTTGGTTTTTGTCAACTGCGCCTTTTAAGATGGATAGGCCTTTCTTAACATAAACAAATTCCTGGTGCTTCGCTAAACCCTCGTTCAACCATATGGGACAGTTGCCTTTCGTGATGTCGTGAATTATCGCATGAGTATATTCGTGCCAGATTATCCCCCGTATCTCGCTCGATGTAAAATTAGCGCCTATCAATGGCAGGCGGATCTTGCCATCATAAATACCAGCTGTGCTTTTTAGCCAATCGCCTATCGATTCGAAATCTTTCACCTCGTAAATTAAGACCGTAATCTTATGTTTCGGCTGGTAGTTAAAAGCCTGACCGATTAATCTATATGCCTCCTGCAGGTAATAACGAATGTTATAGCTTAATCTCGTTCCTTCAGGCGAATATCTGATATCGAATTGGTCCATCCCTGTTGAGCGATATTTCTTTTCGACCTTCGCCTCTTTTTCTAACTTTGCAAGTTTACCTTTTAAAGCATCGGCATATGGATAATCTGGATTAAGTGCCAATACCCTCTGCCACATCACCTTCGCCTCATCCATCTTCTGCGAGAGATATTTTAAGTCGCCCATTAAAACTAATGCATTGATATTATCTGGGTCGTTCTCCAAGGAAGCCGCAAGATATCTTTCGGCGGAAGACAGCTGACGCGCCGAGTATTCCATTTCGCCCTTTTTATAATAAGCGACGGAGAGGTTCACCTTTATCGTCTTATTTTTAGGGGCGAGTTTGTGCGCCCCTTCAAAGTAAGATATGGCGCTATCTATCTCTCCATCTTGAAGCGCCTTAACCCCTAACTCGTTGTACATCTGCGCGCCGAGCAGGTCCTCCATTGCAAAGCACGGTAAGGCGGTGAAAAATATTATTGATAGAATATAAAATTTAACGATTTTGATTTTCATGCTATAATTAGTATACCATGAATGGGAAATCTTTTCAAAAACTTGTGAAATTGACGGCGAGGTTGCGTTCGAAGACCGGCTGCCCCTGGGATAAAGAGCAGACGCACTCATCGATAAAGAAGCACCTTATCGAAGAGGCGTATGAGGTTTGCGACGCAATCGACTCAAAACATCCTGAACGGTTTAAGGATGAACTCGGGGACCTTCTTTTTCAAGTAATATTTCACGCTCAGATCGCGAAGGAACGCGGCGCATTCGATATCGAAGATGTTATACGAGCATCTTATAAGAAAATGCTGCGGCGACATCCTCATGTCTTCGGAAAACATAAGGCAAAGGGCTCGGATGAGGCGTATAAGCGCTGGCAAGAGAAGAAAGACGAAGAGAATAACTATAAAGGTGAAAAGACCCTATTAAAGGGAATCCCCAAAGCCCTTCCTGCTCTTTTTAAGGCGCAGAAGGTATCAAAGCGAGCGTCTTGGGCTGGATTCGACTGGCCTGATATAAAAGGCGTTATCAAAAAGGTTGACGAAGAATTAAAGGAGACAAAAAAGACATTAAAATATAAAAATAAACCCCGCACCTTTGCAAAAGTGTGGGGTAAACGCCGATTTGCCGAAGAGGTCGGAGATTTGCTCTTCGCCATTGTAAATTTAGCACGATTTAAAGGGGTTGATGCGGAAGAGGCATTAAACCGCGCCACAAAAAAATTTGCTGATAGGTTTAAAAAGGTAGAAGAAATTTTGGAAAGGGAAAATAAAAATATAGAAAATTGTAGTTTAAAAAAATTAGGGCAAATTTGGAATAAACCTTAATTATCCCCCGTCCCGCCGACGACCGTTGTATTTCCATTGACTAAAGGTTCTGCAATGCCATCTGAATCACCTGACCAACCATTGACAGGCGCCGGTTCAGCCGTTGCTATCAATGCCGATTTAACCGCCTGCACGCCTAACGCATCGACAGGCTTTCCATTTCTTGCGATGTATAGAGCAGCAACGCCAGAGACATGAGGTGCTGAAAAACTCGTTCCGCTAAGGGAACTGGTAGAGCCATTATTTGCCGTTGACAATATTTTTACACCAGGTGCAATCATATCTACATCTGCACCGTAATTACTAAAATACGCAAAAACATCGTTAGAAGGTGTTCCATCTCTATCATCAAGAGCAGATACAGTTATAACTTCATCGTAAGTGGCAGGAATCGTATTTTTACAATCAACACCATCATTTCCCGCCGAAACTACGTATACTACTCCAGCATTCACTGAATTTATTATTGCCTGATGAAGTGGGTCAGTTGGGTCGGTATCGGTTCCGGGTCCGCCTAAACTCATATTCGCTACACCAATTAAGTTTTTATTCTGAGTAACAAAATCGACGCCAGCAATAACATCGGCATAAGAACCACTTCCCGTTCTTCCGAGAACTTTTACAGCGTATAAACCCAATTTCGAACCGACTCCAATTACTCCGATATTATTATCAATGGCGGCAACAACTCCAGCCACATGAGTGCCGTGCCCTTTAGCCAATTTTTCGTTGTCATTCCCAGTTCCATTCTCTCCTGTGAAATCAACTCCCCCCACTATATTTCCAGCTAAATCCGGATTATCTAAATCTATGCCTGTATCTAAAATTGCAACAACCACGCCTCTATTCCCCTCATATGGATTCAAATCAGCATCAATTCTATTTATACCTGTTGGCAGGATTTGACCGATTGGTCTTTTTGCGCCTTTTGCGTTTACGCCGTGAGCCCTTAAAACCTTATCTGGCGAAATATATTTAATTCTTGCATCTCGCTTTAAAACCTCCAACTTTCCCTCAGGAATAACTGCGGAAAAACCACGCAAAGCATGAGTATAAACGTGCCTAATTTGAAGTACATGGACCTTGGCAATATCGCTAGCAACCTCTGGAATTCTTGTTGGCAGAATATCGTCAGCCAAAACTACAATATACCTACCTTGAACGACCTCAACCGCAGGTTCTTCACTGTAAGAATAATTTTGTGAAAATAACACCCACACCAAACATAACAAACTAACTAAAAATAGCCTTTTCATTTTTGCCTCCTTAATATTTTATGAAATATTATACCAGCTTCGTCGATTTAGTCAATAAAATAGTTCCCTATTCTTTATCTTAAAATTCAACCTTTGGAACTGCCTTTGCTTTCTCTTCGGCCCCGTAATATGCTGTTGCCCTTTGATAATTGTATAGACGGGCGATGATATTTCCCGGAAAACGCCTTATTGCGATATTGTAATCCTTTACCGTTTCGTTATATCTCATACGTTCAACGGCAATCCTATTTTCTGTGCCAGACAGTTCATCCATAAGCCTTAAGAAAGTTTCGTTCGCTTTAAGATTCGGGTAATTTTCGACGACCAATAGCAACCGCGCCAGGGCCCTATCTACCTCGGTCGCCGCCTCTATCTTCTGGTCCATCGTCTTCGCATCTGCCCATTTGCTCCTTGCCTTTGTAACTTGTATAAATATGTTCAGCTCGTGTCCGGCATATCCCTTTACAGCGTTCACCAGATTTGGAATTAGGTCGTTACGCCTTTGAAGTTGGCTCTCCACCTGAGCCCACTTCGCGGATATGCTCTCATGAAGGGCAACAATATTGTTATAGGTCGCTATCCCAATAGCCACGACGACCACTACGGCGATTAACCCTATTGGAAAACCTCTCATCTTTTTCCCTCCCTTCTCTTACCAGCCACCACCAGCGCCTCCGCCACCTCCTCCGCCTCCCCCGAAACCGCCAAAACCACCTCCCCCGCCAAAACCTCCGCCACCACTTACAGAAAATGTCCCACCATAAGTCTGTGTCCCAAAGAAACTATCCCGTTTTTTAGGGGGTAGTCTGCGCCAGTAATTATATCTTACTATAAGTGAGGCCAAATAGCCAATGATAACTAAGAGGCCTAAGGTCATCGAAAATTGAAAGAGGACAAAAGCAAACAATAAGGTGACTGGCAGCCCGATGATAAAAGGCCAAGGTAAATTCCAAATGAAGAAAAAAATGAGGGCAAAGAAATAGATAAGAATAGGCACTTCTTCACTACGCCTCTTAATCTTCACCCCCTCTAAACTCCCCAGGTGGGCATCGGCATCCTGTGCGATCACCCTGGCAATAGCTGCCACGCCATTATAGAGGCCCTCGCCATATTTTCCTTTCTTAAAATAGGGCGCCATATAATCACGGCCAATTTTACCGCAAAGTCCATCGGGCAAAATCCCTTCGAGGCCATAACCGGTCTCTATGCGCCAACGCCGCTCAGCGACAGCAATCAAAACCAAAACGCCGTTATCTTTGCCCTTCTTTCCTATCTTCCAACTGTCAAAGACCAACCTTGCATAAGATGCTTCGTCGTAAGGCGCAATCGACCGAAAAGTCGCAACTGCTATTTCAGCAGAAGTTGTGCGCTCTGTTTCTTCGATAATCGCTTCTATCTTATTTCTGTACTCGCCATCTATTACTCCTGCAAAGTCATTGACCCGTCCGACTGGCGAAGGTATCTTCTCTTCGGCCTCTATTTTAAATGAAACTAATAAGGCCAATAAAAGCAAGATTATGAAGAAATTTTTCTTCATCGATTATAAGGAGAGCTGATCCACTTTTAAGGTGAGTTTTTCTAATTCTGAAAGCCAATTGCGATATAAGTTCTTTATATCCTCGGATGAAAGGTGAACCTCTTTCTTCTTTAATTTGAATATAGTTGATGCTACATCTTTTGAAAAATTAAATTTTTCGGAAAGCGTAACGAGTAATTCTTCTGTATCATAGGAAGGAGTGCATCCGGAAAGTTTGAGCAAATTTCTTGAAATAGCCATTACGGATGAAAATGAACTTATCATTATCCTTTGTAAAATAGAATGACTTTGCCTCGCTTCTATATATGCCTGCCTCAGTTTTACAAGCGACTCCTTCAATTCCCTTTCGCATGCATAACGAAGGTTTTTATCGTTGACCTTTATGTCTTTCAAAACATCTACGCCGTATAAGATTTTGTAATTCTCTTTCATATCGGAAAACTCTATCGGAAAGACATCTATTGATCGATTAATGTATTCGTCGGTAAATAAAAGTGGCGTTGTCCTTCCAATCCTACCCCACCTACTAAAAATTCTTACCGCCTTTGATAAATCCTCGAATTCTATCTTTTTCAATACGACCATTAGATTGATATCGGACATTTTCGGGATGAAGTTTCCCTTACTAAGCGAGCCGTAAAGGATTACGGATACGAGATTGTCGGAATAAAGCTCTTCTAAATTTCGACAAAAAGTCTTTAATTTTTCTTCGATTCTTTCAATTATCGTTTCCATCAGAACCTCCCTTTAAGGAAAGGGACACTTCTTTAGATTAGTTCAGGAACCGTCCCTACTCCAATTTATACTCGACCGCCTTATCGAAGGCCAACTTAAAATCATAAACCCCTTTGAAGTCGTCTTTGGAATCCTCTTCTGTCTTTGAAAGCAGTTTCACATCAATCATATTAAAGACGATGTTGCCGAAATCCTCGGTCGTATACACGCCCCAATGTTCTAAAACAGTGCGCGCCATAGGTCCGAACTGCTCAATCGCGTAAATACGCAGCCCCTCTGATAATTCTTGACCGGTAATATGCCGGGGTTTTTCCAATTTACTAACTGTATAATTCAACGCCGCCATCACAAAAAGATATGCCTCGGATTTATAGCAAGGGTCCTTCTCAATAATTCCTTCTATGACTTTAAAGAAATCTAATTCGCCTTTCATCTTTTCCTCGCGTAAATTACGCTCTTCTTTTTGACTCTAAGTTTAGCCATTTCTTTATATTCTACCTATTATTAGCGAAAAAGCAAGTTGAAGAAATAAAAAATCTTTGATATAATTTGATTACATCCTATGGTTAAATTAGAAGAGTACAAAATCTACACCGAAAATTCTCCCATAGAAAGGTTGCCTCAACCCCAACGGGTCTATATTCCCTTAAGCCAACATTTTGGAAAGGTAACTTCGCCCATAGTTCAAGTCGGCGATGAGGTTTCTTTTGGACAGAAGATAGCCAGTTCAGATGCTCCCATATCAAGCCCTGTCCATGCTTCCATTTCTGGCAAGGTAACTGCTATTCAGAATTGGCCGCATCCTACTCTTGGAATATGTAAGGCAATAGTTATTGAGAGTAACGGAAAAGATATACAACCAATAACCCCTAACCCGCTACCTAAGGAAATAGAAAAGTTAACTCCCGATGGGATTAGGCAGATTGTCCGCGATGCAGGCATCGTTGGTATGGGGGGAGCGGGATTTCCTACACATATTAAATTAACACCTCCAAGGCCAGTAGATACTTTTATCTTAAACGGTGCGGAGTGCGAGCCATATTTAACCGCTGATCATCGAACGATGGTTGAAAAAACCTCTGAGATTTTAAAGGGCGTGGAATTAATCGTGCGCTGCGTAGGAATAAAAAAGGTCTACATTGCAATTGAAGATAATAAACCCGAAGCCATTGATGCCTTTAAGAACAAATTACAGAATACGAATTACGAATTACGAATTTTAAAACCTCATTATCCTCAAGGCGGCGAAAAACAACTAATTAAAAATATCCTAAAAAAGGAAGTCCCTTCAGGTAAACTTCCCTTTGATATTGGGGTTTTAGTACATAATGTAGCCACTGTATTTGCGATATATGAGGCGGTATATAAAAATAAACCGCTCTATGAACGAGTAGTAACTGTAACTGGCGACTGTTTAGTAAATCCTAAGAATTTAATGGTGCCTATTGGTGCACCGATTAAAGATTTGATCGAGTTTTGTAAACCCCAAAAGAAACCAACAAGGATAATTATTGGCGGACCGATGATGGGCATCGCCCAGTATACTGAAATGGTACCGATTATCAAAACCAGCGGTGGGGTCATATTATTAAGCGACGTTCGAACCGAAGCATATAGAGATGACAGTTGCATTCGTTGCGGAGAGTGTGCACACAACTGTCCGGTTGGCCTTCAGCCGTGTCTCATTAGCCTTGCGGTTGAGCGCAATAATTGGGAATTGGCAAGGGCCTATTCGGCCTTAGATTGCATCGAATGTGGGCTGTGCGCCTATGTATGTCCTGCAAAGAGGAATTTAGTCCAGTCGATAAAATATGCTAAGTTAAAAATAAAATGAAAGACACGATTAAATTTAGCTTTGTGCTTTTTATGATATGCTTAGTTGCCGCCAGTTCTTTGGCCTTTATTTTTAAGATTACAGAACCACAAATTATTAAGCAACGCAAATTAGAAGAAGAAAGGGTGATAAAAGAAGCCTTACCTCAATCACCTGCTACAATTGAGAAGGTCGAAGAGAAAGATATAACTTTCTATAAGGCGAAAGACGCCAGAGGTAATCTTATCGCTTATGTTTTTATTGCAGAAGGGCGCGGTTACTCAAGCAATATAAAAACTGTTGTCTCGATGAACCCAAAAGCCGAGATAATCGTCATCAAGAATCTAGAGCACTTAGAAACTCCCGGAATCGGCTCGCGTATCACCGAGGATGAATTTTTAAGCCAGTTCAAAAATAAAGACGTAAACAAAAAATTTGACACGATTACCGGCGCGACGATATCCTCTCGCGCTGTAATCGATTCGATAAAAAAGAAGGTACAAAAGATCCTAACGTATGGACGATAAATTATTATTATCGACTTCGCCTCATATGCACAAAAGGGAATCGACCGCCCAGATTATGTGGACGGTTACTTTGAGCCTTTTGCCCAGCGGTTTGGCAGGGATATATATATTTGGATTAAAGGCATTTTGGATAATCTTAGCCTGTATCGTCACCGCCTTAGCTACAGAGATAATCATATTGGCACTCAGACATCAAAGATTAACTATAATTGACGGCAGTGCTGTTCTAACCGGTTTGCTCCTTGCTTATAATCTCCCTTCGACTTTACCAATCTGGATGGCCTGCGTAGGTAGTTTCTTTGCAATTGCGATTGCCAAGCAGTCCTTCGGCGGGTTGGGCAAAAATATCTTCAACCCCGCTCTTGCTGGCAGGGCTTTTTTATTAATCGCTTGGCCAAAATATATGACTACATTTGGTTATCCCTTTGCCAATGCGGACAGCATTAGCTCCGCTACACCTTTAAATCTTTTAAAGGAAGGCAAGGCACAGACCATTTACCAAATGGGGCTTAGCTATCTGGATTTATTTCTTGGAAATCGCGCTGGCTGTATCGGCGAAGTTTGTATAGCGGTTCTTCTACTGGGAGCGGCTTTTTTGCTTTGGCGCAAAGTCATCTCCTGGCATGTCCCTTTAAGCTTTATTTTTACTTTAGGCCTGCTTACTTGGTTATGGGGAGGCTCAAAAATTGGTCAAGCAGATATTTTATTCGCTTTGATGGCTGGTGGTGTTGTTTTAGGTGCCTTCTTTATGGCAACTGATTACGTCACATCGCCCTTAACAAGAGAGGGCCAATTAATCTTTGGATTTGGGTGTGGGTTGCTTACTTTTCTTATCCGTCGATGGGGCGGATATCCAGAAGGTGTTTCATTTGCGATATTGATGATGAATACTACTGTGCCTTTAATAGACAGATTTTGCAGTCCGCGCATTTATGGCCATGAGAAAATTACTAAAAGAATTCAGTAAGGGTATATTTCGGGAAAACCCGATCTTCGCGATCGTCTTGGGGCTCTGTCCGACCCTGGCAGTATCGGTCTCGTTGGAAAATGCGTTGGGTATGGGGGTAGCAGCAAGCTTTGTGCTTGTATGTTCCAATTGCCTCATCTCTGCAATAAGAAATATTGTGCCCAGCCGCATTCGCATTCCTTGCTTTATTGTAGTCATTGCCTCATTTGTTACAATTGTTGAATTAGTAATGGCTGCTTTTGCTCCAAAGATTGCAAAGCAATTGGGAATATTTGTGCCGTTAATTGTGGTTAACTGCATTATTATGGGACGCGCAGAGGTCTTTGCTTCTAAGAATAGCGTTTTGCCATCAATATTTGACGGCTTAGGTATGGGCTTGGGTTTTACCTTAGCGATATCTATTGTCGCGATAATCCGCGAACTTTTAGGCAGCGGAAAAATTTTGGGACACATAGTATCTAAGGCCTATACTCCGGCAACGATAATGATCCTCGCCCCGGGGGCGCTGCTTACTTTGGGCTTACTTATCGGTTTAATAAACTCAATTACCGAGAGGTATAAAAGGTAAAAATGGATTATAAAGTGGTGTTATCGATAATTATCGGAATGGTCTTCATCAACAATTTTGTGCTCTCTAAATTTTTAGGCCTCTGTCCTTTCTTGGGCGTTTCCCGACAGACGAAACCTGCTTTAAGCATGGGCGTGGCAGTCATATTTGTCATGACCTCATCTGGAATTTTAACATGGCTTTTCTACAGATTTATTTTGATTCCATTTAACTTAATTTATCTTCGAACAATAGTTTTCATTTTGGTAATCGCGACTTTCGTCCAGGTTGTGGAAATTGTCATACTTAAAAAATCGCCAGTCCTTTATCGCGCATTGGGCATATATTTGCCTTTGATTACTACCAATTGCGCGGTCTTGGGCGTAACGGTTTTAAATATCGACACATTCTTCGTCAACGGAAAAGTTTTGCAAGGAAGTTTTATTCTGTCGCTTCTGCAATCGTTTTTTGCTGGCATTGGTTTCACTTTGGCACTGCTTTTGATGTCAGGCATAAGGGAACGTTTGGACCTAACTGATGTCCCAAAGCCTTTATCTGGCATCCCCATTGCCTTTATTGTCGCTTCCTTGATGAGCCTTGCGTTTATGGGATTTAATGGGTTCAGGTTTTAAGGGTTAAGATATGGAAATTATTATCCCAATATTGATATTAAGCGGTTTAGGGTTATTATTCGGGTTAGGGTTGTCGATTATCTCGAAGAAATTCTGCGTAGTAATTGACCCGAATCTGGAAAAGCTCTTTGAATGTCTTCCAGGCGCAAACTGTGGTGTCTGTGGCAGGGGTGGTTGCATGGCATTTGCCCAATCGTTAATTAAAGGGGAGGCATCTTTGACTGCCTGCCGAGTTATGGAAGAGGAGGAAAGAGAAAAAGCAGCAGAAATTTTGGGGGTTAAGACAGAAACAGCTGTCAAGCAGATTGCTGTCATATATTGTGGCGGCGGCACTAAAGTTAAAGATAGATTTCAATACAATGGTTTAGAAGATTGTATAGCGGCCAATTTGGTTTTGGGTGGGCAAAAGGAATGCGTATATGGTTGCCTCGGCTTCGACACATGCGTTAACGTCTGTCCATTTGGCGCCATAAGTATGTCGGAAGAAAAATTGCCGGTAATCGATATTGAAAAATGTCGCGCCTGCGGAAAATGTGTTGAAGTTTGTCCTAAAAAATTGTTCGGTCTTATTCCAGTTACTGGCAAGGTTTATGTTGCCTGCAGTTCTCATGACGCTGGTCGCGATACTATTGCCGTCTGTCCAGTAGGTTGTATTGCTTGCCATAAGTGCGAAAAGGTCTGCCCTACAGAAGCGATAAAGGTCATCGACGATTTGGCTTCGATAGACTACAAAAAATGCACTTCCTGTGGTGAATGTGTTAAGGCCTGCCCCACGAAATGCATAAAAAGTAGGTAATGTAAGGAAAGGCTAATGACTTCTTACTACCTCTTTAACTCGCATTAACCTAACAAGATTGCCGCGCTCAAATTCGCTTAACTTCTGATTGATATATCGAATGGTCTCCTCAATCAACGGGATAAGAATATATTCAAGCGCATTAACGCGCCTACGAGTTCGTTCAATCTCATAGGAAAGGATATCTGCCGTCTTCAATAACTGAGCCAACCTCAACAAAGACCGTACATAATCAGGGGCCTTAGCAACTGCCAAGTCCATTTGCGCTGAAGTCCTAAAGAAATCATAGTGCTTATCTATCATTAGCTCTTGCACATTAAAGCTTGGCACCTTAACATTCATAATTCTCGCTATGGAGATATTAATCACAATGCGCGATTCAACCTTTAATAACGTTTGTTCAAACACATCTTTGGAACAAACGATACGGCTATAAAGCAAATCCCTGATTATGCTCTGCATTCTCTCTTCGAAATCGATCTTTGCCTTATCGATATCCCTAAGTAACGCTAAAAATTTTCGCATCATCGCTTCTAATTTATCCTGTAAAAGCTTATGCCCGCGCCTTGCTAATAAAAGACGCTTGCGCAGCCTCAGTAATTCCATTCGGTTGGGATTTACGTGTAAAATCATTTTATCGACGAGTAATATTTATTAAGATACTCTTCTCGAATACGTTTTAACTCCGCCTTAGGGATTGAACGTAAGAGTTGCCATCCGATTTCTAAAGTCTTAACTATTGGGCGATCCTTGGACTCGGATTGCCTGACAAATTTATCCTCAAATTCATCCGCAAATTTTAAATAAAGCTTGTCCAAATCCGAAAGTGCCGCTTCGCCCAAAATCATCGCAAGTTCCCTCGCCTCTTTTCCCCGCGCATAACATGCAAAAAGCTGATTTAAAACGTCGGAGTGATCTTCCCTGGTCTTGCCGCGGCCTATTCCTTTATCTTTTAAACGCGAAAGGCTCGGCAGTACATCGACCGGAGGATATATGCCCTTGCGATGCAGTTCTCGTGAAAGCATAATTTGTCCTTCGGTGATATACCCGGTTAAATCGGGAATGGGATGGGTCTTGTCATCCTCCGGCATAGTTAAAACCGGAATAAGGGTAATCGAACCTTTTTTATCTTTTATTCTGCCTGCGCGCTCATAAATTGTTGCTAAATCGGTATAAAGATATCCCGGATAGCCTCTACGACCGGGTATCTCTTTACGCGCGGCGGAAATTTCTCTTAGTGACTCACAATAAAAAGTCATATCTATCAAAATAACCAGAACATGCATATCCAGATCAAAAGCCAGATACTCAGCAGCCGTCATTGCAAGCCGCGAAGTTGAAATGCGTTCGATTGCGGGGTCATTGGCTAAATTTATAAAAAGAACGCTGCGTTCAATGGCGCCGGTATTGCGGAAATCGCGCATAAAAAAATCCGCTTCCTCAAAAGTAATGCCCATTGCCCCAAACACAACCGCAAATGATTCTTCCTTGCCTAATACCTTCGCCTGTCTGGCAATCTGTGCTGCAAGGCGAGAATGCGGTAGGCCGCTGCCAGAAAATATAGGAAGTTTTTGTCCTCGCACCAAAGGGTTCATCCCGTCAATTGCAGAAATTCCCGTTTGGATAAATTCCGAAGGATATGCTCGTGAGCTGGGATTTATAGGACTTCCATTGATATCAACGCGCCTTAACGCGATAATGTTGGGGCCACCGTCTCTGGGCCTTCCCGCGCCATCAAAAATCCTCCCCAACAAATCCGGCGAAACCCCTAATGTCTGAGTCTTGCCTAAGAAACGCACCTTAGCACCGAGGACATCTAAACCCAAAGTCCCCTCAAACATCTGAACCAAGGCTTTATCTTCGGAAACCTCAAGGACTTTACCACGTCGTATCTGTCCGTCGGAAAACTCCACTTCTGCAAGTTCAGCGTATTTTATATCTTCGGTCTTCTCGACCACAACTAATGGCCCGGCAACAGAAGATATAGTCAAATATTCTTTAAGCATAGCTACTCCTTAACTCTCGCTCCACCTCGTCAAATTCTTCGAGCTTGTTTTCCTCAATATATTTCAAGCGACTAATTTTTTCTCTTATGGGCAACTTCGCGATCTTTTCAAAATCCATTCCATCCCTTAGCTTCTCTTTGCTTAAGCGGTAAAATTCCAAGATGACCTTTAGCGTGCGATACTGTTTTGCTAAAGAGGTGTAGGTATCAATCTCGTGATAAGCATTTTGGTGCAAGAAATCTTCTCGAATTGACCTGGCCGCCTCTAAAATCAGGCGGTCCTCAAAAGAAAGCGATTCGATTCCAACTAGACGCGCGATCTCTAAAAGTTCTGCTTCCTCCTCTAAAAGACGCATCGCCTCTTTTCTTAAGGCGACGAATTCTTCGGAAACATTCTTTTTAAGAAATTCCTCTAAATTATCGTGATAAAGAGAATAGCTCAAAAGCCAATTTATCGCTGGGAAATGTCGGGCATTTGCTAATTTATCATCCAACCCCCAAAATACCTTGACCACGCGTAGAGTCGCCTGTACTACGGGGTCGGATAAATCGCCTCCGGGCGGAGAGACAGCACCCATAATACTCAAAGCGCCCTGCCGTAAATCGCTTCCCAAACAAACAACCTTCCCGGCACGCTCATAAAATTCTGCTAATCTCGAAGATAGATACGCTGGATATCCTTCCTCCCCCGGCATCTCTTCAAGGCGGCCGGAAATCTCGCGCAATGCTTCTGCCCAGCGGGACGTAGAATCCGCCATTAAAGCCACCGAATAACCCATGTCCCTAAAATACTCGGCGATGGTAATGCCTGTATAGATTGACGCCTCGCGTGCAGCAACTGGCATATTGGAAGTATTGGCAATAATTACGGTGCGCTCCATTAAAGGCCTGCCACTTCTTGGGTCTTTTAATTCTGGGAAGCTCAATAAAAGGTCAGCGGTTTCATTGCCACGTTCACCACAAGCCGTATAGACGATAATATCGGCATCCGACCACTTAGCAAATTGGTGTTGGCAGACTGTCTTTCCCGACCCGAATGGCCCAGGGATACAAGCAGTTCCGCCTTTTGCAATTGGGAAGAATGTATCGATAACCCTCTGTCCTGTTGTAAGCAATTCACCGGGTGCAAATTTCTCTTTTATGGGTCGTGCCTTTCTTACGGGCCAGCGCTGCAACATAATTATTTCTTTGACCTCATCGTCTTTGGTTTTGACTTTTGCAATCGGCTGCCTAACGGTAAAACTCCCTTCCTTAATCTCAGCTATCTTGCCGTTTATCCCAATGGGGACTAAAATCTTATGTCTTATCAAAGTTGTCTCATCAACTTCGCCTAAGATGTCCCCTTCAAAAATTTCCTGTCCAACTTTAACGTGTGGTTTGAAATACCACTTTTTTTCATAATCTAATGGCGGGATACCGATGCCGTGCGGTATGAAATCTCCGTACTTATTCTTTATCACCTCCAAGGGCCTTTGTATCCCATCGTATATTGAACTGATCAAACCAGGTCCTAATTCAACGGTCAATGGCTCATGCGTTAAATAAACCGGCTCACCCGGCCCAATGCCGGCGGTCTCTTCATAAACCTGGATAAAGGCTAAGTCGTTTTTTAATTCGACTATCTCCCCTATCAGCTTTTTCTCGGACACATAAACCACATCGAACATCTTTGCGCCGGCACATCCGGTCGCAACAACCAACGGCCCAGAAACCTTGATTATCTTAGGCTGTCTTGTCATTAAAACGCCCCCGTGGCCCTAAGCCTGATATCCTTAATTATATTATTAAGCAAAATGCCCCCCAAAGTCTTTGAAAAAGGTATAAATATCGGCAACGGTAAATTCTTGTAACTATTTATCTCATCAAGAACTAAATTATAAATGTCTTCCTGAACTAAGCAGATAGCAGTTTTGTTGCTTAAGGCCTCTTCCAAAATCGCCTTAAACTCTGTGGGCTCTTTAAGAGGATAGGCACTAAACCCAAATGCCTTAAATCCTAAAATCACATCCTCATCGCCAATGACCGCTAAGAATCCCTTTTGATTGAGTTCATCAGACATAAACTGCGTTTAACCTCTCCTTGACTAAATCACCAGATACACCATTTAATTTCGCTAAGATAATCATGCGCATAAGATTAATTTCATTTACCTTGGCAAAATAATAAGCGATAAGCGGCTCGGGCCCGAAGCTCATATATTTTGCCGGCTTTAAAATTTGAATGAGGTAATCAACGATTGCTTTTTCTAAAGCGACGAACGAGTTATCCTGCTCTAATCTCTTAATCGCATCTTGTAAAAAGGATGCGTAATTTACGATGCTATGGCGTTTATGGACGTATTCCAGCCGATTTAAAAAAATGAACAGATCCTGATTATAGGCCTTGATAAAAACTTCCCTTTCGATAAAACCCTCTTCGCTTAGAGACGCCTTGAGTTTATCTATGGGCTCTTTCAAAACATAGAGCCTTAAAAAGGTCTTTATGTTGTGCATGTCGATTAGATGTTTTAAATAATCGCTTAAAAACTCACCCTTATACTTTTTAACCGATCTTTTCGCTTCAGCAAGATCGTTCATCTCCATAAAATCAGTCAATTCTTCATCCAGGATTAGATTAAAGACGAGCCTCTTTAATTTAAGCAATTCCCTGTCCAATATCGCTTCCAGCCGTTGACCATCCTTTATATGCAATAGGTCTTCGCTATAAAGATCTGACTCAACAAACAAACGCAATGCCTCCTGAAGGTCAGAATCTATCGCCTCCTTAAAGACCTCCTCCTTTATAAGGAATTTCTCCAAAGCGCGAATCTTGCCGATAGCAAAAGCATAATCTAAATTTGATGGAAGCGCACCCATCTTTAAGAGAAAAGTATCCTTGTTATTTCAGCCTCATAATCGAGCCGTATTTTGTTCAAATAAAAATCGACGTCCTCGTCGACCTCTTCCGTCTTATCGTGATAAATTTTTACCCTCTTGAACTTTCCCTTTTTGAGGCCGGATTTTACCTTCTCAAAAACGGCATCGATCATCTCCTGCTTTGTTTTAAGCGAGTTCTTCTTGCCCTCTAATCTTGAATTCACGATAATCTTTTGCCTTTCCTTTTCCAAAAGGAACTTCTCTGAATCGATAATTTCTTGATAAAGCTTATCCGCCTGTTGCCGAGCTTCCCGTAAAACAGCATCTGCTTGCTGGCGGGCTTCTCGGATTATGTCATCCTTCTTTTTGTTTGCCTCGCCGATGATATAGCTTAATATGGAATCTAACGACATCGTCCTATAGCTTTATACCGTTTAACAGCAATAATGTGATAACTAAACCTAAAATCGCATACGTTTCAACCAAACCGCCATAGATTAACGCGCGCATAGCTGCCTGCGGTTGCTTTGCCGCAACGGCGATTCCAGCGGCGCAAACTTTTCCCTGATGAATAGCTGAAATTAAACCCGAGATGGCAATTGGAAGACAGGCAGCAAAAATCTGACAGCCCTGTAAAGGAGTGAGTGTGGGTATCTCGCCGCCTAAAAAGTTAAGTTTGATAATGGCCGCCCAAAACCCAACGACAAATCCATAGATGCCCTGCGTACCTGGAAGCGCAACTAAAAGCAACATAATTCCGAACTTTTCCGGATCTTCAGATAATACGCCGTTCGCAGCTTGTCCTGCCAAACCGACGCCAATACTTGAACCGACTCCACACAAAAATACTGCCATTGCTGCACCCGTTAACGCAATAACTATTCCAAGTTCCATCGTCCACCTCCATTTTTATTATTTTTCGACTAGGTAAATATATTTGTTTTCCTCTTTAA
>CAZUZR010000018.1:0-24601 GCA_964625025.1 uncultured Planctomycetia bacterium
GGGGGCAGTTCAGTTCGGTCACGGCCAAAAAGGGTGTCCCCGCGGGGAACGTCCCCTATCTTGCTATCTTGTCCTTATTAGACCACTTGCTATCGCGTTCTTATGCGTATCGCATATGCGGCGAACATCCCTACGTATGGCATTATAGGTATGGAATATCTGGCTGCCCCTACGCTAATAGCATGTATTAGCATGAAATAAATTATGATAAGCAGTAACGGCATTATAAATAATCGCCGTCTAAGGGCATAAACTACACCAAATAATCCCGGAATCAATAAAGATAACTGCATTATAGCGAATAATAAAGAACGCAGTTTGTCCCCCCCTAAATACCAAAATTGAACTGACTGTATAACGACCTTTTTCAGTAAGAATAATGGAGATGATAAGTATTTATGGAATATATGGTTTTGTATCAAGGCCTCCTGTTCGGCTAAGTTAAGTTTCCTGCCAATTTTAGATTCTTCATTGCGAATTATGTTGTTATAGGCCTCCTCCGCTTCCGGTGCGATGGGAAATCTATGTTCTCTTAGGCCAATGGCTTTTTCAATATTGGTATCTCCAGTAATTATGTGGAAGCCAAATGTCTGAACTGGAATAAAATTGCCTGAAACCTTATAATTCCTATAGGTCCAAGGCGATAGGATCAAAAACATAAACAAAATAATCAAGCAAATATTTATCAGAACCTCTCTTTTCCTGTGCCAAAATAAAACTAATAGCACAGGAAATAAAAATATAGGAAATAACAAAAGGACGGATTTGCAAAGGTTAATTATTCCCAATATTAGACCTAATATAATTGAGTCTCTCTTAGTTGGATACTTCAAAAATTTAATTAGGTACAGCACAAAGATGCTCAAAAGGAAGGCAAGGAGAGTCTCAACCCATATGCGCGCGGTATACCATATAAATAGGGGATAAAGAGTAAATATTATCGCTGAAATAATAGCCGTCTTCCTGTCAAAAATCTGCTTTGCAATCAGATATATCATAAAACATGTCAACGCCCCAAAAAGACTCTGCATAAACTGCACGCCATACAGATTTTCACCAAAAATAGAAAAAGTGAGAACTAAAAATAAAGGATAGAGGGGCCCGCGTAAAAGCGTTGGAGATGAGCCTGGTTCAAGAACGAAATCATAACCATGAAATAAATTACTCGCAATCGCTCCAAAACGGTCGATATCCACGCTTTCTATAAACGGAATGCCAGCGGTTGGAAAGATAAAATAACAGAAAACCAATCGCACTGCGAAACTTAGAAGACAGATAATAAAAATGGAATACCTCATTTAACTATTTGCCCTAAAACCCTCTTAAAGAATACGGGATTAGATATGAGGCGGCTTAAATCCTGATTTATCGCATCTATCCGGTAATAAACCAAATCGTTCGGCAACACTTCCTCATCTTTGAACTCTATATCTATAGGCCCGGTTGTAATTAATTCTTTGATGACCTTATTATTCCTGATTATCTTCATATTTATCTCTCTGCCTAAAGATTTCTCTGGAGACAATTTAATTTTAACTATTGGGGCGCCTTCAGAAGTCAATGTCTCGCCCATCATTGCGGATTTTCCCGTAATCTCTTCGGTCAGAATAAATTCATCGAGCACTAAATGAAGCGCATGCGAGTGTTTAGAAGCAACATAAAATCTGCCTGTTTTTAAAGCAGCTAAAATATTTTCGCGATCTAATTTTTTAACATATAACACGTTTATCGTATCATTTAGCTTCTTATTTTCTTCTCCGCCATATTCCAATTCGCCAATAGCCCATATCGGATTCGCCCTTTTGCCGAGGCAGTATTCCGTCAATATCCTATCCCATAGGCCCAGCGGCTTGCCGATGGTTTTATACCCTTCGGCAAAGATGCCAAAACCTGTATAACCTATGGTCCCCAAAAGCTCGTAAGGATAAGGAATTGTTACTAATTGAACTCCGCTTATAGATAAATTCTCCTCGATTTCTGGATGTGACCAGAATGTCAACGCCCCTCTACGACTTGCGTAATCTATCAATTCCTGATACGGCTCAGTGAATTTATCGCCGTGATATTGGTCAAACCTTAAACGGCGATTTGCGACGAGGGGCAGGTTCTTATAGCCCTCGGCATCGCCTAAGCCCACCACGAGCATATCCTTATTCCTATTATGCAATGTGAGATTTCCCTTGAATGGGCTTCCCGTCCAGAAATAGAAGGGGTTTACTTGCGCACCGTCTATTATGAGCACATCCTTAAATACCTTATTTGCCTTCTCAACGTCCTCTAAATATTTTCTTGGGCCATATTTCAAAATAGAGCCCCTCTCTACAACTTTTTTTAATATGCGGCGTAATGGCCACAACCCATATTCATATCTATATGATGCATTATCCGTTATGATTACTGCATCTATGTCCTTTTCCTTGGCAAGCCTTACGTACTCCTCAAATGTAAGGTAGCCTGAACTTATAGTTGTATGAACGTGGATTACGCAACGCGCCTTTATATATCCATCTGCGTCTTTAGGGTAGGATTCTGGCATAGAAAATAGAAGGCATAAAAATATACAGGCAACGCCAATATGAGATAACCTCGCAAATCTGCTCAAGAGTTCATGACTCATAAATTCGCCGGCTGGCCTCTATCCTTAAACCTTTTATAAAATTACTTAGGATATCCTTTAAACTCAGTCTCACCAAAAATATCTTTTTACGCAATAGATACGCCCTTGTAATAAAGCTGATGAGCACATAAATTCTATTGGGCGCAAGTTTTATCAGCCATCGCAGGATAATGGGCCTTAGATATGGGCAGGCAATAGCCAATGGGGCCAGCATAGCTATATTCTTTTGAATATCTTTTTGCCTTTCAGAAAAACAAGAAAGTGGAGACCTGTTCAGTATCGAAATTTCATAATTGTCCACGTCCATATTAAAAATTTTATTTTTAATGCAGCCTTCGCCTATCTCCGTCTTCGGATATGGCATAAGTATAGAAAAATCCGCATAAGAAACTTTACATTTTATATTTAAATTGATGCTTTCCATTTCATTATTTATCGTAGCGTAAGGGATGCCTAAGATAGTGTTGGAGAAGGTATTTATTCCATAGGAGCGAGCTAGGTGAAATGCCTTTATAATTTGTTCATCGCTCATATATCTCTTTAAAACTACCTCCCTTAAATATCGGTTCCCTGAATCGATAGCCATTGAAATCGAGTAACAGCCTGCCTCTTTAAGTAATTTTATAATGTCCTCACTAACCACATCGGGCCTTAGCAAACAATTGAAAGGTATTCCAATCTCTTTTCTGTACCTTCGGCTGAACCCCTCCAGCCATTCGTCAGCGCGAAGGATAAATATATCATCTTCGAACTTTACAAATTCAAGTGGATATTTGCTTCTAATCATTGATATCTCCTCTATCGTCCTTTCAACGCTCTGCCTCCTTAGGTATCTTCCCTTAGTAGCGTACATCATAAGCAGAGGCTTATTAAAACAATAGGTGCAGGGATACGGACAACCTCTGGAAGTCATAAATATTTTTATGGGGAATTTCCCCAGCTCTGTATTTTTAAAGAACAGTTCTCTATCCGGAAATGGCCTGCTATCCAAATCCTGTATCAAATCCCTCAGCGCTCCACTATTTGCTTTGGTAAATATATTTTTAATCTGCGAGATATCTCTTTTATTCTCCAGGGCCCTTAGAAGTTCTGGAAATGCCTCGTCTCCTTCTCCGACGCAAATCGCATCGAAGGTAGAATCTTTAATGCATTCCGGATAAAATGTAGTATGTGGCCCCCCCATTATGGTAAATATATCTTTATATCTGTTTTTTATAACCTCGTTCAATTTAAAATAGTATTTATGCTCGCCTGTTATGGCGCTGTAGGCGATGACATCTGGCCTTATCCTTTCTATCTTAGAGAATATATTCTCTCTAGTTGTGATTCCCAAAAAGGTCTCATGGCCATTCTGTTTTGCTCGGGCAGATAACTCAGCTATCCCTAAGGGGTCTATAAAATCTACTGCCTTAACTATAAAAAGCACTTTCATTGTAAATTTGCGCGCTTAATTTTAACCATTTAAACCTTATCAACTTTTTGAGCGATGATTAAAGTTTCGTCGGGCCATTTAATTATCGTATTTTTAAACAAATAACTCAAGGTGGGACATATGTAAGGGACAAGCTGAGGAAATCGAAGAAAATGAGTCAGAGCCTTACGCACAAACTCGTCTACGCTAAATGGAATCCAAAACGGTCGAATTACAAGGATTCTGAATCCTAATTTTTGATAAAGTCTACTTAAATTCCTTTCCGAAAACCAAAATAGATGGATGGGAGGTCGGAAGTCTATTATTTTAAACCACCAATCTATATTTTGAACTACACTAACTACTAAACCGTTCGCATTCAATAAAGAATATGCTTTTGCAAGCATTTTATGCGGCGCTGACGAATGATCTAAAACTCCTAGAAAAGTAATAACATCAAATTGAACTCGCTCCAACCCTGTATTATCATATTCAAACAGAGAAGGGACAGCCGTTATTCCAAAATGTTCCTTCGTATAAGCGCATCCGTCCTTAGAGGCTTCTACCCCAAAAACTTTCCATCCCCTTAAGCTCGCCTCATTCAAAAAATATCCAAATCCAGATCCAACGTCTAAAAGCTTTCCTGGTTTTTTTCTACATTTTTCTATCTGCTTAAGAATCGCTTTGGCATTATAGTTAAAAACAAATCCCATGTTTTCATAATAATCAAGGTTATCTCCGACACCTGCTGGATTTTTCTCAAAATAGTCTTCTAAATAAAATTTTCGTATTTTTTCAAGTTCTATATTATTGCAGAAAATTAATTTACATTGCCCGCATCTTAGAAGTTCAAATTGACCCCTTTTTCTAAAAAGATAAAATCTATCTGAATCGCAAACAATACATCTATTGTACGAAATTACCGGCATGTCTATACCTTTCTTCTAATTTAGCGAGATGCCTTTTGTCATTTTATCCGACGATCTACGAGTAAGCATTCAATATTTTTATTATACTTGCAATTGGTCAAAAAAACAAGGAATGCATTTAAATCTCAAAGGGGGCATTCAAGGTCGGTCTGTGTGCCCTATTTTAACGTAGTAATAACTATCTCTCATGGGTCCGTTTTCCCTTTCTTAAACCTCTTCTGTGCGGTTCTTGCATCAAGGGCCATTTTCAGGGCCCTAAAGAGGTTCATCCGATTGGCCTGCCCATCCACCACAATCAATAATGAATTTCATACCTTTATTTTTCATAATATTTTCACAAGAATTATATCACAACTTTTAGTCCCCATGTGAGACTTATTCCTACCGAGATTAATTAGCAACCCTTAATCTTTTAAGGAAATTATGAGTTATAACTATAAAGGAGACATAAGGTTGTATATTATGCCTCCTTCTCTTGATTTTTATAATTTTAACTATTTTAATTAATCGTTCCCATTTGGCTTTCTATTATCCAATTGCTTCCATCGGAAATTAC
The DNA here is from genome assembly GCA_964625025.1 of uncultured Planctomycetia bacterium. Lineage (GTDB taxonomy): Bacteria > Omnitrophota > Gorgyraeia > Pluralincolimonadales > CAZUZR01 > CAZUZR01. The sequence goes on from CAZUZR010000018.1 coordinate 5,514, forward strand.
TACGATACTCGAATACTGATTTGCTAATGTTTTCGTCAACGCTCCGTCTATGGTCTCGGCTTCGTTTGCGTCAACTATGACTTGATAGGCATAAGAAGAAGTATTCTTTATGGTATGTCTTCTCCCTGCAATGCCATTAGCTGCAGGTAAACTTAAAGTAATATCTGAAAGTTGGGGGTTACCGATGAGAATGCTGTCATTTGCGGTAATTATATAGTCTGCAGTTTTAGTGGCTATTGCGGTTGCAATTGCCCCAACGACCTCAAGTTTACTATGTGGCGAAGTGGTTCCTATGCCGACGTCGCCGCTTCTGGTAACCGTAAATTTATTCACACCGTCGCCATTGTCAATTGCCATTAAAATCGGATCGCTATAGGCAGTTAATCCCCAGGCAGTCTGTCCCTGATACGCTGAATCTAATGTAAGAGATGTATCTGAAGCAATTGAAGATACAGTAAATATCTCTGTACCTATCTTTATACTATCACCCGCTGCCAACTCAGCAGTAAAGGCGGTCCCTGTTCCAGTGACAGTAGTAGAGAAATTGGTAACCGCCACAGTACCAGTCAGAGCAGAAGAAAGCGACCCTTTAAGATTAAGTAAGGCGTTTGGACTTGTCGTGCCGATGCCTAATTTACTTGTCAAATAACTATCTCCAAACCCATCGATACGAAAAGCATTATCAACGTGAGTTAAACTGTCAAGACCAATAATGGGACTATTACTCATATCCAAAGTCGCTTGAAAAAGTGCTGAACCATTAACTTCCAAGTTGCCTGAAAGGGTAAGATTAGAAGCGGTTATTGCTCCTGTAAAGGTTGTGTCTCCACCAGAGGGAGTTATATTCAAATCTCCACTTGAGTCAGTTTCAAAATCAGTATATATCGTGCCATCCGCGTAAGTTAATCTTAATTGTGGATTATTAGTATTATCAAAAACATCTAACTTTCTATCAGGAACGAATCTCCCGAGACCAACATTGCCACCATCTCTGTTTAAAATAAGAGGGTCTGTGCCACTTGTACTAACTGATGTATAAGGTATCCCAAGATAAGTGCCACTTCCAACATATGCTGCTTGAAACCTATACAAACCTTGGGCATGAATGTTAAAAGTGACATCTGCAGTTGCTTGTTCGTTATCGATGAATAAGGTCGGTCCTTTCCAACCTGTCCAATTGCCTGTTACGCCAAGTTGCCAACTTTCATTTGGAGCATTTGTGCCTACATTTAAACGAAGAAAAGAAGGGCTTGAAGTCGTCTTAACCGGCTGGTTTAAATAATCAGCAAAGTTGTAGCCATCCCAGAGATCGGCGTTTAGGTTTGCAATTAATGAGGTCGTAGGTATCCACGAGGCTTGGTTTGATGCGTCGAGTTTGAGATAAGTGGTATCGTGACTATGTCCAGCAGTAGCGAAGGCACTTGCGTGATTTCCATCTAATAAGTCAGCGTTTAAATTCGTAACTAATGAAGCTGTGGGCGTCCAGGAAGATTGATTCGAGGCGTTGAGCTTAAGGTACCTTGAGTCAAAGACCCCTAAGGGTGGCTCAGCAAAAACCAACTTACTCATAAAAACCAAACTCGCTAATATTATTGAAATTCTTTTCATCTCTTCCTCCTTGTTTTTATCGTTGTATGTCTTTTAAATTTATTAGACAACTTTGCCTAATATAAGTTTGCACTTTTGTGTTGGCCTGGGTCATTGTTTTGGTTTGTGCTTCTGGTTAAATTATACTCCTTCCTGCGCTTTAAGGTCAATCGTTTCTTTTCCTGCCTTTTCTTTAAGATCACCGGCATAGACATCGTTGGGGCAGACGTTATCCAAAGATTCATGTGGTGTCTGGTTGTAAATAGATATGGCCTCGTCTATGGCTTTCTTTAGTTCTTCCGGAGAACAATATACTACAAGGCATAGCCTTTCTTTTATGCACAGCCTCATCCCCCTCCCCTACGCAAATCGCATCGAAGGCAGAATCTTTAATGCATCCCGGATAAAATGTAGTATGTGGCCCCCCCATTATGGTAAATATATCTTTATATCTGTTTTTTATAACCTCGTTCAATTTAAAATAGTATTTATGCTCGCCTGTTATGGCGCTGTAGGCGATGACATCTGGCCTTATCCTTTTTATCTTAGAAAATATATCTTCCCTGCTTGTGATTCCCAAAAAGGTCTCATGGCCATTAAATTTTGCCCGCGCGGATAATTCGGCGAGCCCTAAGGGGTCTATAAAATCTACCGTTTTAACTATAAAAAGCACTTTCATTGTAAATTTGCGCGTTTAATTTTAACGGATGTATGTCCGTAGCGCTGGAATCTATTGGTCTTTATCTTTATATCGCACGGATTGCAATGGCCGTAGAATTCGCATTCCCTGAATTTATCTTCTATCTTAAAATCGTCGTCCAATAAATTCCCTATCGGCTTTCTCTTTGCGTAAAGGCCGCTGTGGCAGCGGTAGATATTGCCATTGGGAGCGATAATGAGTTCGGTGGTCTTACACAGCACTTTTTGGGTGTGTTTCTTATCGCATGCATCCTCATATAAATAAGTGCCGTATAATTTCCCTTCATATTCCCCCAAGAATTCCTTAGTTCTAAAATCAATCCCTAATTTCTTGCATTTATCCCGAGCCTTTAGGATTATATCTTTCTGTTTTGGATGTAAAATTCCCCATATGCCGATGCTAAAGCCCGCATCCATCATCTTCAATGTCTTCTGTATGGTCTCTTCCGAGTCCATAACCTCAGGATGGTAACTGACCCTGATGGATGCGTAGGGCGCTTGCCTCCTTAATCTTTTAGGTTCAACTTTTCTAATAAATTCATTTACATCGAATTGAAGGTTCGTCAATATATCTATATTAAGTTCGGGCTTTATATGATTTATTATGTAAAAAAAGTCCTTGTGAATGCTTGGCTCTCCGCCCTGTAGAGTTATAGGCAAGTCATCCCTCGAGGCTATCCTGTCTATCCCCTTAACCCAATCCCTTCCGGACATCTTGCCTTTAGGAAGACGCTTTACTTCGAAGTAATTTATGCAATAACTGCATCTGTAATTACATCTAAATGTAAGGAATGCGGCGATATAATTATAAGTTTTGGGGATAATTATATCTTTCATAGACTCACTTTCTCTTTTTTACTTTGCTTCCATTTCGATTTTGCATCAAGCGCAACTCTCAGAGTTCTAAAAAGGCTCACCCGATGATAAGAAGCATAACTAATTAAAATAGCGAGTTGATGAAGCAAATCGAAAAATAGATTATTAGGAATATAGATAAGCGTTCGAAGTAAGTGCTTAAATCCTGGGGCCTTTACGCCATAGTAGAATAGCCTCTGCAGGACCAAGATTTTTCTTCCATCCTTTAGCCTTATGGGGCTTTTGGTTAGTCCCAAGGGGTCTATCTCATCAAAAGGGAATCCCTCATCAAGATATCTGTGCTTTACCGCATATTCGTAAATGGCTGTGCCCGGATAGGGCTGCAACGCATAGGCCCAAGGATAATCGCTTTTCATAAGGATATTCAGCTTAAGGGTCTCAAAACTATTTTTTACAGTCTCCCCGGGCAAAAAAAACATATTAGAGGTTTTCAGTCTTATGCCATATTTTTTTATAAGTGAAGCGGCCTTTATATATTTTTCGTTAGAGATGTCTTTTCCAAGGATATCTTTTCTTATTTTGTAATTGCCCGTTTCCACCCCCACCACAAGACAATGACAATTGGCTTGCCTTAATCTCCTAATATTATCCTCGGTACAAAAATTAGCCCGTATGCTTGCGAAAAATGGCAAATTTATTTCATTTTTATACGTTCGACAAAATTCATTGAGCCACTCTTTATTAAGTGCAATATCATCGTCAACGACGATAACAGATTTTACTCCCTTGTGAGTATTCAATGTTCGTTTTAATTCAATAATAGAATTTGTAACGCTCCTTAATCTCACATAGCCACTGCTTGAATTATACATTTTTTTCTTTGCAGCATTATAACAAAAAGTGCAATCATAAGGACAACCCCTTGAAAAACTTGCAGGAAGTTCTGTGGAACGGTCTATAAATGGGTATTTTTTATAAATATCTCTATCGGGAAAAGGTAAAGAATCGAGGTCTCTAAGCAAAGACCTCATCTCATTTTTATAGACTCGCCCCTTCTGCTTCACCCATAGATTCAAAATATCGTTATGCTCCTCTTGCTGCTCTAACTTATTCAACAACTCTAAAACAGCGTACTCGCCTTCTCCCCTACAAATCATATCTATATCATCGCCGTTAATCATCTCGGGAAAATAAGTTGGGTGCGAACCCCCTACTATAATTGGGACATCTAAAACCTCTTTTATCTGGCGAGCCCTATTCTTAACCCACCCTCCTTCTCCTGTTATCAATGTGAACCCGACTATATCGGGCCTTGAATCACAAAGGCTTTTTATGAGTTCTTTTTCGAGGCCTTCGATGAACACCTCGGCTGTGTGATGATGCTCTTTTAAAAGGGCTGAGATATACATTATTCCGAAATGCTGACCTAAAAAATTTTGGATGAATGCAATCCTCATCGCTCCTCGGAATGCTTGAATAACTCCAACCTTAAACTTTTAAGAAAGAACTTCAGCAAATTTTTTACTCCCAGGCGCATCGGATATATCTTCGTCTTAATTAAATAGGCCTTCACAAAATAATATATGAGCACAAATATCTTATTATTTGGAAGGTAGATTAAATATTTCAAAACTATCCTCCTAAGAAATGGAAGCCAAACAACCAATGGACCTAACTGGGCCAAATTACTTTGGATGTTTTTTTCTCTTTCGTTAAAACAAGAGAGCGGCGATTTATTCATATACGACATATGAAGCAACTCATACTGAGGTTTATATATGCCTCTTTCTATGCATAGGTCTCCGAGCTCAGTGCGAGGATACGGGTGGAATATGGGAAATTCGACGAACGATGTTCCACATCTTATATTTAAGTCTATCGTCTCTATCTCATCTTCTATCTTGCTGAAAGGAAGCCCCACTATGTTGTTTGAAAATGTATTGATGCCGTATTTTTGGCAAAGTCGAAATGCCCGAAGGATATTCTCATCCGTCATATTCCGCTTTAAGACCTGGTTACGAAAATTGGGATTTCCTGCCTCTATGGACATGCTTATGGAAAAACAACCTGCCGATTTAAGCAGGCGGATAGTCTCCTCGTCGACTAAATCGGCTCTCGTCAGGCAATGAAACGGAAGGCCTATATCCCTCTTGTATCGTCTTACGAACTCCTCCAGCCATTCGTCTCGTTTATAGACGAATATATCGTCATAGAATTTAACAAATTCTAATGCGTATCTCCTCTTGACTTGCATTATCTCATCTATAACATAACCGACGCAGTGCCTCCTTAATATCTTACCTTTATTTTGATATAGATTCCTGAAGGCGTGGTTAAAGCAATAGGTACAGGTATAGGGGCAACCCCTTGAAGTTATAAAACTCTTTAAGGGAAATTGGCCCATCTCTGTATTTTTATAAAATAAGTCCCTGTCTGGAAAAGGAAGGCTGTCTAAATTTTCAAGCAAGCACCTGATGCCGGCAAAAGGCGATGATTTGGTCATTATGTTTTTTATCGGTGAAACATCCTCACCCCTTTCCCTCTTTTTTAAAACCTCTATAAAGGCGCCCTCTCCTTCCCCTATGCATATGGCGTCAAGCGTGCTTTCATTTAGACATTCAGGATAAAATGTAGTATGCGCTCCGCCCATAATGGTAAATATGCCGTTAAATTTCGACTTTATTACCTTGTTTATCGCAAGGTAATACTTATGCTCGCCGGTCGTGGCGCTGTAGGCAAGGACTTGAGGTTTGAGCTCATCTATTTTTTTAATTATATCCTCGCGGTTTAATATGCCTAAGTATGTCTCGTGGCCATTTGCCTTGGCTAAACCTGATAAAAGCATAATGCCAATGGAATCTATGAAATCTATCTCTTTGACTGCGAAGAGAACTCTCATCACCTAAAATTTATCTCCCAGAATAATTTAATTATGGCCTTAAGAACGCTCGCTAAATTTTTTATCCGAAATATCTTCGTCGTTCCGTATTTTCGAATCTGTATATTCATCCCGACCTGAACATAGCTGTATCCAGATTTAAGAAGCCTAACCAGCGCCTCTATCTGATAAGCGAAGCCGCTTGTAGTTAATGGAACTGATTTTATGACCCCGCTTTTATGCAGAACAGGGCCATTGTAATATCTTATCCTTAAGCCGAACAATAAATTTATAAAAGCCACCCCCGCCCTTGAGATTATCCGTCGGAAAGGTGACCTTACCTCCTCATTCGTAATGTATGGGATGATTATATCCGCCTCGCCTGTATGGCGTAATATCTCTTTTATGGAACTTCCCGGCACTTCATTATCGCCCGGTATCATAATGATATAATCGCACTTTGCCAGTCTTACTCCTTCTCTATAATTGTAGCCAAAGCCCCTCGTCCTGCCATTATGGATGACCTTTATATTTTTATTACGAGCGGCGAGTTCGTCAGCAACCTTTCCAGTATTGTCGCTACTGCCATCGTCGAAGATTAAGAACTCGTAGTCGCTAAAATTTTCGTCCACCGCGCCCAATGCTTCTTGAATCGCGCTGGCTAGGTTTCCTTCCTCATTTAGGGCTGGGATTATAAAGGATATTGAGGGCTTCATCTGGGGTATTTCATAACTTTCTTTCGGGGTATTTCATAACTTTCTTTTGGGGTATTTCATAGCCTTCTTTACCGCTTTAATTATCTCTTTCGTGCCCGGATAGAAAGCCCTTTCTAAGGCACTGCTTGCAGGGGTAGGCGCATCGGGTAAGGTCACGCGTAGGATAGGCGCTCTAAGGTATTTAAATAATCTTTCTTGTGCCCTTGCTGAAATCTCTGCGGCGACTCCACAGGTCTTCCATCCAGTATCAGCGATAATTAATCTTTTAGTTTTTCTTACAGATTTAAAGATGAGCTCTTCATCGAGCGGTTTAAGGGAACGTAAGTCGATTACCTCTATATCTATATTATCGGCCTTTAGAATTTCGCTTGCCCTTATGGATTCGGATACCATTAAAGATATTCCCACAACCGTAACATCCTTTCCCTTCCTTCTTACGATACCTTTACCTATAGGCACTGCGTACATCCTCTTAGGAACATAACCTACATGTTTGTATAGCCAGCGGTGTTCTATAAAAATTACAGGGCTTTCATCCTTCGCGCTTGATATAAGCAGTCCCTTGGCGTCGTATGGAGTTGCGGGCATAATGACCTTTAGGCCTGGTATATGCATAAATAATGCCTGTAAACTTTGGGAATGTTGCGCGCCCGAGCCCCAACCCCTTCCGATTATGCTTCTGATGGTCAATGGAACTCTTACTTTACCGCCAAACATATATTTCCATTTGGATAAGTGATTGACGAGTTGGTCCATACATAAAGGCATAAAATCCATCCGCTGATGAACCATTATCGGACGCATCCCTCCCAACGCTGCACCGATGGTCACCCCTGTCATCCCATTCTCAGCGATGGGGGTATCTATCACTCGCTTTCTGCCGAAAATCTTATGTAGGCCAAGGGTAGTCCCAAATATACCTGCCGCATCATCAACGCCTTCTCCCATTACAAAAACCCTCTTATCTTTTTCCATTAGTTGCGTCAGGGCTTCTCTTATAGCTTCCTGATAAGTTAAACCCCGTAAAGACCTGCCTGCAACCTTACAGGCCTTTTCAAATTCGCTTTTATCGGGATAAATCTTTGTCCACGGCATTACTTCTTACCCCTTTCAATAAACATCTTTTAGCAACTCTTCTTTATCGGGAAAAGGGCTTTCCTTCCCAAAGGCGATCGCCTCTTCAACCTCCCCTTTCAATTTGGTCGACGCTTTAGATAAATACGACTTAGAAACGATATTTTTTTCTAAAAGGTATCTCTCAAATCTCTTAATGGGGCATCGTTTGAGCCACTTATCAAGTTCACCCTTCGGCCTGCAACCTGATTCGTAGTCGCAGTCTGGACCGACATGGGCTCTATATCGATATGTTCTACATTCTATTAGAGTAGGTCCCCTGCCCGCCCGTGCGTGCGCAATAGCCCTTTTCGCCGCAGAGAAAACAGCCAATACATCATTTCCATCCACCCTTACGCCCGCTATCCCGTAAGATTCAGCTTTTTTATAGATGTTATCTAAGGGCTGTCTGGCATATAGCGGTGAATTGGTGGCATAAAAATTATTTTCGCAGACAAAGACTACCGGAAGTTTTTTTAGGGAAGCGAAATTTAGGCCTTCATGAAAAACGCCTTGGTCCACGCCGCCGTCGCCAAAAAACGCTATCGAAACTTTTTTGTTTCCCTGCATAGAGGAAGCCAAGGCTGTTCCAGCAGCCAAAGGGATGCTCCCACCCACTATGGCTGAACTTCCTAAAAAATTGACTTCAGGGGCAACCAAATGCATAGAGCCGCCCTTTCCTTTAGAGCATCCGTCTGCCTTTCCGTATAGTTCCGCTGCCAATAGCTTAAGGTCTCCTCCTTTGGCGATATAATGGCCATGGCTTCTGTGATTGCTAAAAACATAGTCTGTTCTTTTAAGATTCATACATACGCCGACTGCTATCGCCTCCTGCCCGATATAAAGATGTATGGGGCATTTGATTTGCTGTTCGGGATAGAGTTCAATCAATCTCTCTTCAAATATTCGGATTTTTAACATAGTCTGATACATCTCGTATAGGATATTTTTTTGCATAGGTTTTTCTCGTAATTAAATAAAATTCACATGAGGAGGCGGATTTTTTAACTCCCAAAGATATCTATTTATCTCATCCAAACGGCAGCCCTTCATACACCGCGCCACATCCAACTTCACATCTACCATTTTAAGGATGCGCTTTCTTCTCCTTCCGTTCCAAATCTCCTCAAAAGTGTTTTTATAAATATTTCCATAGCAAAATTTTTTATTGCCCAGATATGGCCCGCAGGTGTAAATATTCCCATCGGAAGCAATCTCCGCAAAAAAGGGCAGCCCTAAGCATTTGCCATATGGCCTTGCCTTATTAAGTTTTCCCATACAATGGGCCCTAAAATATATGTGGAAGTCCTCGGATTTTAACTTCTGAAGCCCTTCATCTAGATGGAGGTAGTTTCTATAATTCAAATTATCATAGGCCTTGGACTTTTGCGATGGATGTTTGATGAAGGGCTTTATCGTAAGATAGTTGGCCCCTATCGCCTTTAACGTAATAGCTAACCTCTTTACTTCCTTATAGTTTTCAGGAAGCAGAATAAACTGAACGCCAATTGTACACGAGTATTTATTCCTCTTCTTTATCTTAACTGCGGTTGCGATATTTTTTATAACTATGCCGTAGACCTTCGGGCTACTTCGGTGAATTTTAGCATATGTCTTGTTGGTGCCTGCATTTAAACTGAACCTTAACCAGGTCAGAGAAGCTAAACAACTTTCAGCAAAAACTTTTTCCAGGAGGACGCCGTTGGTGGCCAAAGCAACGTCGATGCCCACATTTTCTGTATGATTTATTATCTTTACGATATCTTTATGAAGAAGCGGCTCCCCTTCCCCTGCATACATAATGCTTTTTACGCCGAGGCGGGCGGCCTCGGAGAGAGTGGCAAATAATTTCTTTGTGTCGATAAATTGGCTTTTGTATTTCAGGTAATCGAAGGCGCAGAAGGAGCAACGTTGGTTACATGCTCCGCAGGGGCTTATCTCCAAATAGATGGGATATATATTCTCTCCGTCTTGCCACCTCTTTACGCGGCCTACGTGATATATTAATTTGTGGCTGTCAATCCTAAAATCATTCACAACATAATTATACACTATCTTGCGATAATTTGCACAGCAACATTAATGTACTGTTTATAGAAAGGTATATGGTAAGGTCAGGGTGGTTTTATTTTTACAAGATTAAAAGTAGGATGTTATAACTCTTGAAGTTAAAAGAAATTTTGCTAAACTATTTAATTTTCTTTTGCATGCGAGAGATATTCTTTTTTAAATCTCTTAAGAGTGAGGCCCTTTGTATATTTCTCAATTTTCTTAATGGCCTTCAGTATATCATCCAGATAAAGTCTATAATCTCGCATAAGATACTTCCTTGAGCACATTCTGTTTAATTCTTGGCTTTAGCGTATCCTTTATCACTAAATCAACTTTGCGATGGAATAATTTTTCTAGATAGAACTTGAGGTCCATATAATTATCAAATGCTTTCTTGCCTTCATGGAATTCAACCAGAATATCGATGTCGCTTTTATTATCCTGAGCGAACTTCGTAAATGAGCCGAAAATTCCTATTCTCTTGACGCCGTAAGTCTTAATTTCATCTGTGTTATCCTGGAGTATTTTTACTATATCATTTTTTGTTAACATATATATATCTCCCTTCCTTACAGTCCAGTATGTTGGCTCTTTTGATCAAATATTATAGCACATTTTTAAAATTATTAAACTATTTTTCACCATATTTTTAAGGAATGCTGTCGGGAAAGAGGGCCGAGGCATAATTTATAATTAACATCCTTTGTTTTTGGGGTAATTTCTCTGGAGGGCAATATCTTAACGAGTGGTCTATTTCTTCCAAGTCGCCTTTAGGGCTTCTCTTAAGGTAACGCTATTTTGTAAATTTTGAACGCTTGGATAGATATTCTCTATAAAGGTCGTTACGTTACCGATAAGAGAGCGGGGCACATATACTATATCTTGATTCTGGAGAGGGATATTGTTATCTAACCTGCCATCTCTAATTATGCTCCAGGCATTTACTTTTATCACTTCAGGAGACTGGGTTATATCTCCCCGTATTATAAATACGTTATCTTTAACTGCTAAATCGGTAAAACCTCCCGCATAGCCAATGGCATCCAACAGCCTGGCGTTACCTAAAATATCGAATATGCCTGGGGCGGCTACATCTCCTAAGACGATGACTTTTCTCGAGCCAAAGCGTTTTACTAAAATTGATATCTCTGGCTTCTCCTCTAAGAAAGTGGAGATGAACTCGGTGACGAAGGTTACCTTTCTTCTTTCCACCTCTCCGAAAATAGTAACCATAACCGAGACCTGCGGGTCCTTAACGTATTTGTTTAACTTTTCAGTCAATTCGTCGTCGAATTCTGTCAGCGTCTTTCCGTAGGCCTGAACATCTCCAATCAATGGAAAAGATATCTTGCCATCTGGTCGGACAATTGCATGCACAGTAAGGTCTGGCACTTTCCATACAGAGATATCTAATCCATCGCCCAAGCCGATACGATATTCCCGCCTGACTGGGGGGCCTTCCGTAACCTCCTTCTGCTGTAATTCATTAGCATATTCTTCAAACTTCTTAGTCATAACATCATCCAATTCCGCTACAGTAAGCCCTGCTACTTGAATATCTCCAATCAATAGATATGATATCTTTCCATCTGGCCTTACGATAACCTCCCTGGTAAGGTCCGGATGCCTCCAAATATTAACTTCGATGAGGTCGTCTATGCCTATTCGGTAATCCGTTGGTTTGGGAAATTTAAATTCGGATTCTATCAAGGTCGAACTATCCTTTGCGGGCGTAAAAACCCTCGGGCCTTTTGTCCTCTTCAGCGGCCCTAAAGGAGCACATCCACAGATAAAAAGGAGCATAATAAATAACGCAACTACTCGTTTGATTTTCATCGGTTAACTCATTAGCCTATTATATTAATATAAATCAATAAAAGTTGTCAAGTAAATTTAATCCTCCATTGCTCCTGCAGCTAATTACATTTGGCGGGTTTAACTCTATTTTACCCCGCACCTTTTTTAAAGGTGCGGGGTTTACCTTATAGACCTTTGCTTGATTTATGGTATAAACTAAATCAAATTCATCCGAACGGGCTTCGATGGCCGGGATGAGGAATCTTTTAGTCTCTGTCAGCTTAGCGAATGAATCCACAAGGATATAATTTACCCTATTTTTATAGATGGAATCGTATATGTACTTATGTTCAGAGACCCACGGATATCCTATAGCGCGACGGTCCGAAAAGACAGAAACCCATGCCGGATGGAATGCCATTATCACGCTATCCTTCGGGGTGTTAGCGGATATCCATTCTATCGCATTTAAATAGTCCTGCCAATTATCTTGATACGCCTGACTATGTTTTAATCTGATTAGCTGAACATCTACTATTAAATTTGACAAAACTATTATCGCTATAATCAGCACGAAGATAACCCGCTGCGTTCTCAAAATGAATAACTTGCCGATTATGGCTCTTACCCCTTCAATAAAATAGTATATAATAAACGGCAGGATAGGCAAATATTGCCTGGGCACGGATTTATATAACAAAAGGAGCATCGCGAGGTTGCATATCGTGTAATATTCGACGAGTGTCCTCCTTCTGAACAAATGCAACATAAGCCCAAGGATAAATACCAAAAACGTTGACCACTTAAATACCATCGCAATGATTTGATGGATATTGGACAAGAACCTCTCTCCGATAAAGAGCGTTCTCCATAGATTGGTAACGCCATTTGGGAATAACTCAACCTCTTTCTTAAGCAGTTCCTTCCAGCGATAAAAACCCAGTTCCAGACAAGTTCTATTTCTTAACGTATAGGCGTAGATATATTCCTTGACCAAAACATCCCTATGCAAATATACCCATATCGCTATTGGGATTGTTATAACAACACTAATCGTGGCAACTTTTAAAAAAGCTTTTCCCATATTATCCGCCTTCTCGTTGAAGGCCTCGAATAGAAGATATAGGACGGCTGCTACGCAGAGCGCTATACCGGCAACCCGAGTAAAGAAAGCAGCGAGGATAAAAAATCCACTTAAGAAGAGGTGCCTCGATAATACGCGCTCATCGTTGTGATATCGGTTTACATAAACAATAGCTATTATCGAAAAAAGCAAAAATGACACATCAGCGGTTTCCATCGTAAATTCCAACAAAGTTGAGGATATGCCGATTAGAAACATAAAAAGCAAAGCACAACTTTCGTTCAGGGCCTCCTTTAATAATAGATATGTAAAATAGATAGCGACGAACGCCAAGATGGTTACGACCAATTTCATAATTAAAAAGTTATAACCAAAAAGATACAGGATGGGAACTAGTATGAGCGGAAAGATAAATGGGAATCTTCCAGTAGGGTCTTCAGGATAGGCCTCTTTTTTTAGGATAGATTTAGCGATTAAGATATACTCTTTGGCATCCGAATGCACCTCCGGCATATCGGTAAGCACCAGGAAATAAGGTATGGAGATTATCCCTATTAAAAGAAAGGCCCTGATATATTCGTTACCTTTGATGACCCTCAAGCATTTGCTTAATATTTTCATAAACTAAATTGGGCGTTATCGTATCTATACATTTCGCATCGTATTTGCAATGGGTAAGGAAGCAGGGCATGCATTTCAACCTCGCCGCAGGCCTCAAGGCAATGACTAAATCGGATAGATGTGCTTCTTTCTCTGAGGTGGGGCCAAACAAGACTATGATTTTCTTCCTAAGCGCTATGGCAATGTGGAGGCCCAAACTGTCGTTGGTGACCAATAGTCGGCAGCTGTTAATCCAATCGATGTACTTATGGATGTCGTTTTGCGATTGTTGATAAGATATGGAGTATTTTCCTGCAATAAGTTCCTTAAGCCTCCTCCAGTTCGACATAGCCCAGGCCTTGCTCGGCCACCTTTTCTTGACACATATATTAAATCCGATGTCATAAGTCTGTTTTGTCTTAGGTTTATAGCCCAATATATAACTTTGCCCCTTCCATTTAGCTCCTACCATATCATAAAGTACTTTGGTCCAGCACTTCTTCATCTTTCTCCTTAAGGCCGGGTCCTCTGAATTAACCAATACCTCAAAAGACTTCTCATGCGCCTCTGTTTTTCCTGTGCGGGTATCGAGTTTAAATCCATATCTTTTAAGCGCAGTTATGGAATTGGCGAGCGTCAATATTTTTTTCGCCTTCTCAAGGTTTATTACGATATCGAATCTCTCTCTCTTTAACTGCGTTGCCGCCTTCGGGCTATAGACCACTAACCTTTTGATGTATGGATTTTTCGCTAAGAGAGGTCTGCCTTCTTTTGCCGTAAGCCAGGTGACATCGTCCTCTTTAAAAAGATGCAGGATGACGGTAGTCCTAAAGATATCTCCGAGGCTTACGCCTTTCCAGTGGACTTTATTGCCTATCGTCTCCGTAATGCCTAACTTTATAATCAGGACCTTGCGTCTTTTTTGCCTCTGCATAGTTTTAACCTTTCTCTGCTAATATAAACAACGAAGGGGTTATTACCCAACGCTTAAATGTCAGATAATACATCGCTTGACACATAAGGTAAATGGCTCCCTCGATTATCTCATTTTTAATATTTAGCCGAGAATTTAAAATTGCGACATTTACAAATCCTGCCTCCTTAAGCATCGCCTTAGCTGTCTTTGGGCTAAACATATAGTTATGAAATACCGGCAGTTTATCTATGCCGGCCAATGCGTACCAAATCCTACCAATAAATTTTATGACGCTGTGCAAAAGGATATGAAATCCGGCATTTGAAACTCTGAGCGCAACGAGCCCGCCGTCCTTTAATACCCTGTATATCTCTTTCAGTTCAAAAAGTGCATCGCATAACTGGTCTATCGTGTTCCATGCGGTAACCACATCAAAATATTTCTCCTCAAATTTCGCATCTTTAAGCGAAGATTCGACTATCTCTATGCCAAATGTGCGGCGCGCATATTCTATGGCGGACTTAGAAATATCTATTCCCAACGCATCCCATCCCCTATCCTTTGCGAATTTCAGAAACTGCCCCATGCCGCAGCCCAAATCTAATAGCCTGCCGTTTTTTTTATGCGCCTCTATCAGTTTTAGATTATGCCTAAAAATTCCTATCCTTTCTTCTGACCAAACTTCAATTGTATCCCTTTCGAAATATTCCGAAGCATAAAATTTCTTTTCCTCTTCTTCGTCATGCCGCGGATTTAGGTATATGAGTTGGCATCTTTTACACTTAACTAACTTGGATTCCCCGCCGAGGGGTGAGATAACAACGACCCTTAAGGCCTTGTAATCGTCGCCGCCGCAGAGAACGCATTTTACCTCAACTAACATCGTCGCTCGCTTTCATCTTTAAAAAAGTATCGTATAAATTATTTATCTCGTTAATGATGGCCTTTGAATCGAATTTCTGCCTTGCATATTCCTTAGCTTCTCTACCGAGAACGGATAACAGCGTTCTATCGCTCGATAATCGAATAATCCATTTGGCCAGCTCATCTACATTTTGGGGTTGAACTAATATCCCGGTTGTGCCATCTTTTATTATCTCAGGTATGCCGCCAACACGAGTTGCGATTATGGCTTTGCCCAAGGACATGGCTTCAACTATTGATAACGGCGTGCCTTCCCATAACGATGTGTGCAATGATATATCTGTAATGGAAAGTATCTGGGGTATATCTTCGCGAAAGCCTGTTAATATTACATTTTTTTGTAGGTTAAGCTCTGATATTTTTTTCTCAATGGCTTTCCTTAAATAGCCCTCTCCTACAATCAAAAGCAACACATTGGGAACTTCGTCAATGACCTTCCTGAATGCCTCTAAACAAAATATATGCCCTTTTTCTGGGACGAGGCGCGCGATATTCGCGAGCAGCAAATGACCATCCGGTACATTAAGTTCCTTCTTCTTCGCTTGCTTATCTACTTTAACATCATAGGCCCCCTCTCGAATAAAGTAATAGGGTATCCTCACATATTTACCTTCGTTGCCTATCCCGTTATGAAGGAAATCCTCTCTTTCATTATCTGAGCCGACTATGATTCTATCTGTATAAAGCGCTGCTATCCTCTCTATTTTGCGCAATATAAAAATAGCGCATTTCCTAAAATAAATTGGATGGAATATGCTGCCATGCGGGATGTGGAATATTATCGGCACCTTGCTTAATTTGGCAGCCGTCCTTCCTAAGATGCCTGCCTTAGAGGTATGCGTATGCACTATATCGAATTTACCTCTCTTTATAAAAAGATATAATTTGATGAGCGCTACGAGGTCCTTAATTGGGTTTATCCTCCTTACAAGTTGCGCAATGACGACCGTTTTAACCTGTGGCGCTTGCGCGCTCCCCATCACAAAATCTTGCGGGCCACATAGCAAGGTCACATCATACCTACTTTTATCGAGACCATCGATGATTTTCAAAAGGACTTCGCGCGCGCCGCCGGCGCAAAGCCTCGTGATAATATGAAGCACCCTTATCTTTCTCACAAAAGGGGTCGCAGGACTTTTTCTCCCTATTATATCAGATATATATTCGGCTCTATGGGCCCAAGTATTTGCCCTTGCCAATTCCATCCTCTCTCTTTCTAATTCCTCGCTGTTTTCATCCAGCGAGCTTTTTATCAGCTCGACGAATTCCTCCTTGGTCCTTGCGAGCTTGACGTGCTCTTCTGGAAATTCCCTCGCCGTTGGAAAATCAGTTGATACAATGGGTTTTCCTGCTGCCAGATGTTCGTAAAACCTCGTCGGAGTGCAATATTTTATATGTTCATCTAAATTAAAACTCACCACGCATACATCTATCGCCCTGTAATAATTCGGCAACTGGGAGTATTCCTTATAACCTAAGAAATAGATATTGCTAATATCCTTAACTTCCCTTAAATTCGCATCGTAGCCGACAGGCCCGAGCATCGCTATAGACCATTTGGGATTCGACTCTGCGGCATATTTTAAGAAATCCCAGTTCACCCACCCTGCGACCTCACCTACCATTGCAATGATAGGCCTACTTAAACTTGCCATATCGGTAGGCAACGGTTCATCCGCAGAGAATATCTTTTGGTAATGCTCGAATTCAACGGCGTGCGGAAGATAGTAAGTATTCTTATTTAACACCTTTTTCTTATCGAATAGCAGCCTATTGGATATAAAGACCGCATCTGAATCTTTAAATAATTTTCTTTCCAGGTCTTCGAAGTTGCTATTTCTATAGCCCGGATATGTCAGCCAGTCATCGACGCAATGGTACAAGCTAAATGCCTCGCCCAATTGGCCTATGAGGTCTGCGGCGGTTGGCAGGTAGAACCAGAGGATTGGATTCCTAAAGTTTAATCTTTTTATCAGCCTTCGAAATGTCCAGCGCAATATATAAAAATTCATCTTCCTTATGAATCTGCTATTGTGGATTGGAATTATAAGGGGCGAATATATTAATATATCGTTAACCGGCCCCGCATCGGAAGGCCTCGTAGGTCCCTTAAGCCAGCGGAATATCCTCCTTGCCATCCTATACAAATGCGACTTATAAAGTCCGGGCGTCTTAGAGCCTAACGTCTCAACATAGAGGACCCTGTTACGCCTCGACATTATCTTCATAAGATATATCTTGCTCGTCTGGTAGGAGGTCCAGTCCACTGAAGAGAAGCAGATGATATTTTGATTTTCAATCATCTTGAGCTTTTAACCTCGACGAAAACTTGCCCTATCCTCTTTCCCGCGCTATGCCAATCGAGCCTTTCTTTTTTGATTCTATCTAAGCCGTTGGCACCGAGTGACTTGGCATAGTGTATGTCGCTCAAGATTTTCGTTATCGCGCTATCTATTTCGTCTAAATTCAATGGGTCAACTAATACGCCCGTAACCTTATCTATCACTGCATCCTTTATCCCGCCGGACCTGCCTGCTACAATAGGCTTGGCGCAGGCGTTCGCTTCCAAAAAAACAAGCCCATAACCCTCCACCTTCGCCTCCTCATAAACCTCCCTGCTTAACAAAATGAAGATATCGCATGCATTATAATATAGAGGAAGGGCCTCATCATCTACCCAACCTGTAAATATAACATACTCATTTAGATTTAGCTCCTTAGCCAAACTACTCAAGCGCCTTTCATATGGTCCTGTGCCGACGATAAGATATCTGATGTCTGGGAATTTTGATATTAGCTTAGGCAATGCCTTTATCACCATATCGTGTCCCTTGTAATCGTCGAGGCGTGATACAGTCAATAATATCCTTTTATTCTCTAACCCGTGCCTTGAGATTATCTTTTTAGCGTCTAAGTCAGGCACAAAACGTTCGCAGTCTACCCCAGGAGCAATGACTTTAATCTTCAGCGCATCTACGCCGCGCACTATTAATACATCTTTCATAAAATTGCTTACGGCTATGACCCTCTTAGCCCCCTCAAAGGTCAGCCTTTTAATAAACGTCCTTAACCAGTTATACTTGAGCTTATTAAAAACGCCCCTTTTATCTTCAAGATAGTCCATAGCGTGCACGTGAATGACGTAAGGGACGCCGGTTGAAATAGTTACAAAATACGAAATTACTGCCGACGGATACCAGGTAAGATTATCGATAATATCTATCTTAAACTTAAATACCAAATATAACATCATAAAAAATAATACGACCTCTCGAATTATCTTTATGTCTGGAACCCTGAAAGTAATGAGCTTCGATTTATTATCCCATTCTTTATAACCCTTAATCGCAGGCGCAACCACTAAAAGGAGGTCGTTTTCCGCCGATAGGTTCTTCGCAACCTCATAAGAGAGATTTGCGATGCCCCCTGTTAACGGCGGGTAATCAAAAGCGATAAGGAGTATATTCATCTTTTATTTATCCAAAAATCTCCTGCACCAGATCTCCAATACCATAATAAGCCAAAGCTTGTGGCTGTTGTCGGTTTTGCCTCTTACGTGGCCATCTATAAGATGCCTTACATATTCGACTTTAAAAAAACCTCTGCGTTTAATTGACGCGTCGTTCAAAAATTCATCTATGCCTTGTCTTATGAGTTCCGATTTAAACCATTCCCGTATCGGCACGCCAAATCCGTGTTTTTGCCTGCTTATGATCTCATCTGTCAATAATCCCCTCATCGTTTTTTTCACTAAATGCTTTAACCTCAGCCCCTTCAATTTAAGAGCGGAAGGTATTGCGAATGCAAATTCGACCAATTTATAGTCTAAGAAAGGCACCCGCGCCTCTAAGGAATTTGCCATCGTCATCCTGTCAACTTGTTGCAGCACATCGTTATTCAAATAGG
>CAZUZR010000019.1:0-23499 GCA_964625025.1 uncultured Planctomycetia bacterium
CAAATGTTCTTTAAAAATAATGCTCCAAAAATTTGGATTACAACATAGAAGAACTTATATATTACTGCACTAATGCCGCCTCAAACTTAACCGAGTATTGCTATAAAAAAAATAAATAGTAGAATAAATAAAAAAGTGCAATTTTTTGCTGTCTGGATATTGCCGACGGTACTTTATAATATTTTTATTCAATTCGGAGAAATCGGCCATGGGATGAGCTGGGGGTTGGGGCTTTTGTTAATCCTGGGCGAATCCATTGTGGCACTTTGCGCAGATCTTTCGCAAATGTTAACAAAACTGTGGAAGCGGGGTTCGAAAGGGATTTCTCAAGCACTGCAAAATTCGTATTGGAAGGGCAGGGCATATGCGTTTGTCCTGGGCCCGATAATATTATTCAACCTTTTTATGTTCTTTTACGATTTCGATAAAGGCGGTCCGAATTTTTATAGTTTTGAAAGATACCGTCAGTTCAATTACGTCGATGTGGTAAAGAACAATGGATTTTTCAAGTCCAAGGTCAATTTTATAAAACGCAATTTTCAACCGCGCAGTTCATTGATCGTCTCCGACGGGGCCTTTAGCCATCAGGTGATGTATCGCATTCCTGAGGCCTGTGTCATTCAAGCCAATATAATTTATAAAAAAAATAATTTTGGCTTTTTTATCTTTAATGCTTTTAAACGTTCATATTACAAGGACAAGAGGGATTTTATTATACCGAAGGGAATCGATAAACTAATCCTATTCGATGACATCTATATCCCTTATTTTCAGGATAGAGGAGGCGCAACTTGTTTCGAAATCGGCAATTCCAATAAGTTACTCGTATACGATGTGTCTCCAGGACAGATAGTGGTCTTCGATTATCATTCGATACGCGTCGAGTGAAGATGTTTAAAAAAGGGTTTTTTACAATTTCTATTGATACGGAGCTGGCATGGGGAACCTTTGACCATGGCGGACACATTAAATATAAAGAGGCGTATAAAAAGTACCGCGCCATCGTTGCTAAGATATTAGAACTCTTTAAAAGATATGAGATTCCAGCAACCTGGGCAATCGTAGGCCATCTTTTTCTGGATAGCTGTAAAAAAGAGAACGGCAAATTGCATCCTGATATAGTTAGGCCTACTCATAGGTGGTTTTCTAATGATTGGTTTAGTTACGATCCTGGAACCGACATATCTAAGGATAATTTTTGGTATGGAAGCGATATCGTAGAAATGATTAAGGATGCTACTTTAAAACAGGAGATAGCCAGCCATTCTTTTTGTCATCCGATATTCTCGGAGCCAGGGTGCTCAAAAGAAACAGCAGAATCTGATGTAGCAAAGTGCGTCGCTTTAGCAAAGGAGAAAGGCGTAGAACTAAATAGTTTTACATTTCCGCGTAATTCGCCGGGGCATTTAGATGTGTTATCTAAGTATGGCTTCAGGGTTTTTCGTGGAGGCGAGGCTGCATTTTTTAATTTAAGGCCCGATATTTTAAGGAAGTTGTTGCTTCTTTTTGGTGATATGTTCGCTATAACGCCGCCAATAGTTACGCCTAACTTAATTTTGGATAATAGGCTTGTAGAAGTTAGAGGCTCGATGTTGTTTAGATTTGCCCACGGGGCCAGTAGGTTCATACCGAAAGGGGTGCGCTTTAAAAAATCGAAAAAGGGCATCGATGCGGCAATAAGGCAAAGGGAGGTCTTTCATATCTGGCTCCATCCAATAAGTTTTGCATGGGAGACATCCCAGATGTTTGATGAGTTCGAAAAGATTTTGGAATATGCCAGCAGTCGAAGAGATGAAGGCGATTTAGAGATTGCGACCTTAAAAGAGATAGGCGATACATTTTTTAATGTATCTCGCGATGTTGATAAGTTCAACCCACAGGCCATCGCTTTACATAACGATAGAAGTCGCATTTTTAAAGAAGGCTACTGCGATGATTTATCACACTATTATTCCGACGCTTTCAAATATGGCAGAAAAAAGATAGAATTGGCACTACTAGACTTCCTTGGTAATTTAAATGACGGCGTTCGCATATTAGATGTTGGCTCTGGCACGGGTTATTACCTTAACCTGTTGCGTAAGCGAGGGCTTAATTGTGTTGGCGTTGATCTTTCAGAGAATATGTTACGGCAATCGAAGCATGTCTACCCGGACCTAATAGTTCAACTTGCCGATGCAAGGTGGCTTCCATTTTTAGACGATAGTTTTGACGCCGTCATAAGCATAGAGACCCTAAGGTATTTTAGCGACAGAAAGCCGCTGCTAAAAGAGATTTTTAGGGTGACGAAACCTGGTGGAACGCTCTTTATTACTGCCGCACCACTACTCTCCGTTAATACCTACGGGATTTTTAATACCGCTTGTCGTATTTTTAATTTAAAATCACTTGTTTCCTGTTTTCAATCTTTCGAGACCGCAGGGTCCTTTAAGCGGCAGCTCGAAGATATTGGATTTAGAGATGTCTCTGTCAGGGGATATTTTTTCGGACCTTATTTCTTATTGGATAAGGTCTATCCAAAGGCAAGTTCCGCTTTGATGAGGGCATTTGAGAGTTTTGACGATGAATTGGCAAAGCATAATTTAATTAGAAATTACTCTAACCATTTGGTCGCTATCGCCAGGAAGCCGTAAATTATATGATAGACGTAATATTAATTAACCCTGCTTATAACAATATAATTTATAAAAATGCCAAGATAAAAGTCGGCGTGCCTGTAAATCCACTGCTTAATCTGGCGTTGCTTGCTGCACCAATTGTTGAAGCGGGTTACAAAGTTAGGATATTAGACCTCAACGTTGAAGATAATTCCGATTCATTTTTGAAAGAGGAGATTAAAAGAGGCGTTCCTAAATTTGTAGGGATTACATTTACAACGCCTTTATATTCAGAAGCGAAGAGGTTAGCGGAAGTTATCAAAGGAATCAAACCGGACACGATACTCATTGCTGGCGGAGCGCATGCAACGACTTTTCCTAAGGAGATAATTAGGGAATCGGCATTCGATATCGTTGCTGTCGGAGAAGCAGATTTTATTATGCAAGATTTATTGACAAAACAGGATTGGGGGGATATCAAGGGGTTGGTATTTAAGGGGGACGGCAATATCGTGGATACGGGCAGGGGAGGATTCGTAGATAATTTAGACGATTTACCACTGCCAGCGTGGAACCTTTATGACCTCAGGAAATACAATAGGCTTTCCTTGAGCAATAGAAGAAGTCCGCCTGGATATCTTGAGACGAGTCGCGGCTGTCCTTGGGGATGCGTCTTTTGTAATAAGAATATTCAGGGCAGAAAATTTCGGCCGAAGAGCCCAAGGAGGGTGGCCGACGAAATCGAATATATGTTAAAGTTCGGATTTAAGGAGATAAATATCCTTGACGATACTTTTTCAACGGACCTCGATAGGGCGAAGGCGATCTGCGATGAGGTCATAAATAGGGGTTTGAAATTTCCCTGGCATCCCGTAAATGGGATTCGCGTTGACCGAACAGATAAAGAGCTATTTATAAAGATGAAAAGGGCTGGTTGCTACAAGGTCTCATTTGGAATAGAGTCGGGAAATCAAGGCGTTTTAAACAATATAGATAAGAAGATAACATTAGAACAAGTGAGAAATGCCGTTCGGTGGGCGAGGGAGGTCGGATTTGAGACGTTTGGTTATTTTATGATTGGGCTACCAGGCGAGACGGAAGATACTATAAAAGATACGATTCGTTTTGCGAAGGAGTTGAAACTCGATATAGCGAAATTTAATATCACGATTCCATTGCCGGGGACAGAACTGTTTGAAGAATGGGATAGATTAGGGTTGATTAAAACGAAGGACTGGAGCAAATATAATTTCTATTCGCCATATTATGAATTATATGACCACCCTACATTATCACATAAGGCTATTAGCACATATTACAAGAAAGCATATCGGTCTTTTTACTTTTCGCCCTCGTATCTTATAAGGAGGTCCCTTAGAGGTTTACGGGATGGAACTTTATTTCGGGATATCCGTCTTTTCTTCGGAACGGATTGGCTCAATTAAAAACCAGAAGGAAAACAATTTTATAAAATAATTCACTAAAAAGAGAGGGATTATATAAATGGCTAAATATGATGTATGTATAGTAGGTGGCTGTGGGCATGTGGGGTTGCCGCTTGCGATACTATTTGCGAATAAAGGCCTTAAAGTCAGTATTTATGATACCAACGTAGTTGCGTTGGAAATCGTGAATAAGGGGAAGATGCCTTTCTTGGAGGAAGGCGCGGATGAGTTGCTAAAGGCGGTCATCGGCAATTCGCTTGTGGCAACTGATGACCCTAAGGTTATTTCATCGAGCAAGTTCGTTATAGTAGTGATAGGCACTCCTGTAGATGAACATTTAAACCCGCAATTTACACTAATGAAAGATTTTTTTACGAATCTGTTGCCTTATTTTAAGGGCGGACAATATATTATACTAAGAAGCACGGTGTTACCAGGAACGACAGAGAAGATAAATGAATTTTTTAGTAGTCACGGCCTCAATATCTATGTGACATTTTGTCCGGAGAGAATCGCCCAGGGAAAGGCGATAGAGGAATTGAGGAAGTTGCCGCAGATCGTTTCTGGATTTGATGAAAGTGCCGTTCTCGAGATAGCGAATCTTTTTCGACTTATAACGCAAGACATAATAATCTTAAGGCCAATGGAGGCGGAGCTTACCAAGTTATTCGCAAATGCTTGGCGATATATACAATTCGCTACTGCGAATCAGTTTTATATGATAGCCACAAGTTACGGGCTTGATTTTTACAAAATTTATCATGCTATGAAGTACAAAGAAGAGAGGGCGAGGGATTTTCCTCCTGCTGGTTTTTCGGCAGGCCCTTGTCTTTTTAAAGATACTATGCAAGTCGCGGCTTTTAATAATAACACTTTTTTTTTAGGGCACGCCGCAATGCTTATCAATGAGGGTCTGCCTAATTTTGTGATTCAAAGGCTCAAAGATAAATATTCCCTTAAGGATAAGGCTGTTGGCATCTTGGGCATGGCCTTTAAAGCAAATAACGATGATAAAAGGGAATCACTATCTTACAAGCTTAAGAAGATTCTGGAGATGGAATCTCGAAAGGTTATCTGTTCCGATGTATACATTAATGAAGATGGCTTTGTCTCAGCAGAGGAACTCGTAAAGGACTCGGATATAGTCATATTGGCTACACCGCATAAGGAATACGCTCATCTTGATATTAAAGATAAGATTTTAGTTGATATTTGGAATTTCTACGGTAGAGGCGGATTATTTTAGATGAAGATTTTAATTACTGGCTCAGCGGGATTTATTGCAGGTTATCTTATTGAGGAGCTTTTAAATTGTGGCCATAAGGTCCTCGGCGTTGACAATTTCTCCAAATATGGCAGAGTTCAAAAGAGCTACGATAATCACCCAGATTATAGGTTCGTCGAGGCAGATGCTAAAGATGTAAAGCTGATGAAGGATTTAATAGGAGATTGCGAACAGATTGTAGCAGCTGCTGCTATGATAGGGGGGATAGCATTATTCCACGAGTATGCTTACGACCTTTTAGCCGAAAACGAGAGGATAATTGCGTCTACCTTTGATGCTGCAATTTGGGCTTCCAAAAATAAAAAATTAAAGAAGATGAATGTTATCTCCTCATCCATGGTTTTTGAAAATGCAAATAGATTTCCGACGCCGGAAGGTGAGCAACTTAAATGTCCGCCTCCGTCTTCAACCTATGGATTTCAAAAACTTTCTTGTGAATATTTTGCCAAGGGCGCGTGGGAGCAGCATAAGTTGCCTTATACGATAATAAGGCCCTTCAACTGTATAGGGATAGGCGAGAAAAGGGCGAAGTGCGATAAAGAAATACTCTCTGGAAATATAAAATTGGCGATGAGCCATGTGGTCCCGGACCTTGTCATGAAGATTTTAAAAGGCCAAGATCCGCTGCATATTTTAGGGGACGGTAGCCAAATTCGCCATTTCACATACGGCGGGGATTTGGCTAAAGGCATAAGGTTATGCGTCGAAAGCGAAAGGGCAATAAACGAGGATTTCAACCTCTCAACTCCTGTTTCTACCACAATTTTAGAACTTGCTGAACTCATATGGCAGAAGATAAATAAAGATAAACCATTTAGGTATGTTTGTGGTCCACCCTTTAAATATGATGTCCAGAAGAGAATTCCAAGCGTAGAGAAGGCGAAGAGGCTCTTAGGATTTGAAGCTAATACATCTTTAAGCGATGCTTTAGACGAGATAATCCCGTGGATAAAGGTACAGATTGAAATCGGCGGAATTTAGAGGATTTAAAAGATATGTATTCTGAATTAAAGATAGTCATCCCGATATACAATGAGGGAGAAAATATCAAAAAAACACTTTTGGAGATAGGGTCCAAAGTTAGGACTCCTCATAACATATTTATAGTATATGATTTTGAGGAAGATAATACCCTTTCTTTTGCCAAGGCTTTTATGGAGCATGGAAATAATATCCATCTTTTAAGAAATAAATATGGCGAAGGAGTCTTAAATGCAATAAAAACGGGTTTTGAAAGTATAGATGATGGCGTCATATTAGTTGCAATGGCAGACCTTTGCGATGAATTCGATAGGGTTGACGATATGTTCCAAAAAATCAACGAAGGATACGATATCGTCTGCGGCTCACGATATATGAAAGGTGGAAGACAGATAGGCGGCCCTAAATTCAAGAAATTCCTTTCAAGATTAGCAGGCACCTCGCTTCATCATCTAACAGGGATACCCACTTGTGATGCAACCAATAATTTCAAAATGTACACGAAGAAAGTTTTAAGCGATATTGCGATAGAAAGCAACGGCGGTTTTGAATTGGGCTTGGAGATAGTCGTGAAGGCATTTTTGAAAGGGTATAAAATTACTGAAATTCCTTCTGTTTGGAGGACAAGGGATTTTGGGAGGTCGAAGTTTAAGTTTTTGAAATGGTTGCCTAAATATCTTCGTTGGTATTTTGTGGCGATTAAGGGCAGGCTAATGGCGAATAAGGCGCAATAAATATGAAAGTATTATTGGTGATGCCCTCACAAACAGGCGTATATGGCAATCTCACTGCGCCTGATTATCCGCATTTAGGCCTTGCGTATTTAGCGGCGGTCTTAGAGAAAGCAGGCCATACAGTCAAAATTATCGATATCGATGCCGACGGGGTATCGAGGGAAAAGTTCATAGCAGATTTAAAGAAGGCAGATTATGGGCTTGTTGGTATCACCACAACAACCCCTACCTTTAATAAGGCCATCGAATTGACGAAGATAGTCAAAGATAACTCAAAGGCTTTTACTGTACTGGGCGGCATCCACGTTACGGTAACCCCGGAGGAATCGATAAAATGTGATTCTGTGGATTTCATCGTTAAAGGAGAAGGCGAATTGACTATCTTGGAGTTAGTGAGATATTTAGAGGAAGGCACAGATATAACATCAATAGATGGGATATATTATAAAAATAATGGGAGCGTTATCCAAAACAGAGACAGGGCATTAATAAATAATCTCGATGACCTGCCTTTCCCGGCGAGGCACCTTTTTGATAAACATAATTATAGTTATCCTGATGCGTTATTGAAACCTACAATGCCAATCATCACAAGCAGAGGTTGTCCGGCAAATTGTACTTACTGTAATTCAAAAAGCATCTTTACCCGTAGGTTTAGGGTAAGAAGTCCCCAAAATATTTTGGAGGAAATAGAATGTCTTATAAAAGAATTTAAAGTAAAGGAGGTCCATATCTGGGATGATAATTTCACAACGCAGAAAAAGCGAGTCCTTCAGATTCGAGATGAGATAAAGAGAAGGAATATCAGGATTAAGTTTGCTTTTCCTAACGGTTTAAGGGCGGATTACGTCGATAAAGAGGTGTTAAGGGCCCTTAAAGATATGGGAACTTACAGCATCGCCTTCGGAGTGGAATCCGGGAATCAAAGGGTTTTAGATAGAGTTAACAAGAACATTAAACTAGAAGAGATAGAACGCGCTTTTAGGCTCGCAAGGAAAATAGGCCTAGAGACCTGGGCATTTTTTATGATTGGCTTACCAGGCGAAACAAAGGATTCTATAAAGGACACTATAGATTTCGCAATTAAGTTAAATCCGGATGTGGCTAAATTCCATATCCTTAAGCCCTTTCCAGGCAGCGAGGTCTACAAGGAGTTTCTGAAGGAGGGTTTGTTGTTGGACAATAACTTTGACCATTTCGGCATTCATACGCCACCAGTTCATAGGCTAGAAACTTTAAGCCCGGAGGACCTATTGAGATGGCATAAGATGGCCTATCGGAGATTTTATCTAAGGCCATCAGTTATCATTAGGCAATTATTGAGGCTCAAGTCTTTTAACAGGCTTAAATTAAACGTTTCAGCAGCCATAGGCGTATTAAAAAATATGCGATAATGAAGACTATACATCGAACATTAATAATTATAATTTTATTTGGCAGCTTAGTCCGAGCGATAAATTTGAACCAACCTTTATTGGAAGGCGCCTCTACGCGCCAAGTCCAGACTGCGATGATTGCGAGGAACTATTACAATCATGGGTTTAAATTATTTTATCCGCAGGTAGATAACTTTGGGGATAATCCCGGCTATCTTATGCAGGAATTTTATATCATTCCGTTTATTGCGGCACTTTTATATAAATTATTAGGGGGGGTGCACGAATCGATCTTAAGGCTCCTTTCTGTGTTCTCTTATATAATAGCAACGATTATGATTTATAAGTTAGCGCGCTATTACTTCAATAAGAAAATAGGGATTATTTCCGCACTCTGCTTTACCATTTCCCCTTTAAGCATATATTTAGGACGCGCAGTTCATTCTGAGATGGCAATGATTTTCTTCAATTTGGCTACTATATATTCATTCTCCAAATGGCTCTATGAAGACAAGGCCTATTATGGTTTGTTATCCATCATCTCGTTCATCATGACCGTGGCCTTAAAGGTCCCTAACCTATATTTACTCCTTCCGCTTGCGTTTATTTCATATATAAGATACGGACCGAGCTTTATCAAAAATTTCAAGTGGTGGTTTTTCTTCATAGCCAGCCTCATTCCCATCGCGATGTTTAATTACTTTGAATATTTAGTAAGAATTGGTTACCCTAACGCTGCGATGGAGAATTTTAAGTTAGAGGTGATTTTGAAATACATAAGGATTTATCTTACGCAGAAGCTGTACTACAAAAAAGTATTTGAGGATTTAGTGACGTATACTTTAACGCCTGTTGGAGTCACATTATTTTTGGCTGCCCTTCTGACTAAACTTAAAGACAGGAAAGAAGTTATGTTCTATGTCTGGATTTCGGGGGTTATTATATTCTTTTTATTAATGCCTGCTCAATCAATTCAGGGCTATTATCAGATACACTTTTTGCCGATCGCCTGTATCTTTATCGCTAAAATAGCAAATATTTTTTTCGAGTCGGAATTTTATAGAGGTAATTTCATTGGTAAAAAAGCTTTCCTTTCGCTGTCGCTGTTTTTTATTTTCATTATCGTATTTCGCTATTCTTATGCTTATTTTAGAATTCCTGAAAATTTTCGTTATGTAGTAGAAGCCGGCAAAGCGATAGAGGGCTTGACAGAAAAAGATGCCTTAGTGATAGCTTCCATCGAAAATGGTCCGGATTTAGTCTATTATTCTAACAGGAAAGGATGGCCATTTATGATAGATAGGGAAGCGGTAAGGGAAGAGGAGGAAAATCTAAGGCAAGGCGTCGGTCTAATTTATAACCCCATTAAATACTTGGAGCACCTAAGGGCGCACGGTGCAGATTATTTTGCTTCAGCGTCAACGAGGGAATTTATGAGCCATAAGGAATTTTCAAAATATATGTTCGATAATTATAGGATTTTATTAAGGACCCCAAATTATATTATTTTCGACCTCAAGGCGAGACAGCCAAGGACATAAGATTTATGGGTAATGGTAGAAGGATTTTAAAAATCATAATATTTTTTGCTATCTTGATAATAGCGATATCGTTGAGAGCTATCGACCTCGATAAGGGCTATAACTCAGATGAGGGGATAATGCTCTCATTAGCAAAGGCCACGCCCGCAAAGTTAATGGCTGCCGTCATAGAAGAAAGCGTCTATCCTCCGCTTTCATATTACCTTTTGCATCTTTGGATTAAAATTGGGCGAAATGACTCAGAGCCCTGGGTGAGAAGTTATTTCGTTATTTTTGGAATAGGAGTGTGTCTGCTAGTTTATTTGATAGCCAATGCTTATTTAAATAGTTCCTTTGGATTAATTGCTTTTTTTATTGCAGCTACTTCGCCATTTTTGATTTGGGCCTCGCAATTTTTAAGGAGCTATATAGATTCCTGTTTCTGGGCGCTGCTATCCACGTTTTTTATGTTGCTAATTTTAAAAGGGGATGTGCGCCTGAGGAATAAAGTTGGCTATACCCTTTCAACTATTTGCGGATTGTATACTTTTTATTTTAATATTTTCATAGTCCTTTCTCAAGGTCTCTATTTTATGTTCACAAATTATAAGCAGTTTAAAAAAATTAGAGATTGGTTATTTTTGCAGTTAATAACTGTCATAATGTTCATTCCGGGGATATTTATGGCCTTGTCGCAAACTAAAAACGTTACAGCGGTTAACCCGCAGTACGGTGCAAAGGGCTTTCAAATCTTTGGGCTGCAGGCAGGTCAATATGCCAGAGGCATTGCAGCGCTTTTCGGAATCGACCCGGCTTTTCTTTTTATAAGGCCACTGGTTGAGGATGTAAATAAAAGCGTGTTAATCGCTATGGTATTTTTTGTATTTTTCTTTACAGCTTTAGCACTTATTTATTTTATTAGGTCTTTGAGGGCCCTTCAGATAAATAAGGGATTAGCTTTGTTTTTTCCGCTTTTGCCTTTTTCGATCATCGCCGTATATAGTATGATGGTTGAATTTTTTTATTTTCCATTCAACGTTAAATATTTAATTTCAGCTCACGCTATATTTATCGGAGCGATATCCGCATCGGTTTATTATAAGATAAATCGCAAGGTAGTTAGCGGTTTGCTTTTGGCTGCCATTTTGCTCGTTTATGCCGCTCGGTGGGAAGAGGCGCGCATGCCGGAATTTGAAACAAAAAAGGCTTATAACTTTATATCCGCTCATATGGACAGCGAAGATGTTTTCCTTATGGTAAGAAATACTAATTACTATTTGGACCTTAGCTCTGTCAAAAATCACATCGTCTTAGGGGATAGCTTAATCAGGGATCCGAAGACTGGCAATTATTTAAAATTTAGTCCTGATGGCTTAGCTGAGTTGAATGATATGGCGAGCAGTTCCAGAAGCATTTGGTTTTATAGAAATTACGGAAATGATGAACTATTTGATGCTAATAAATTAGTAATGGATTGGTTTAAAAACAATGGCTATGAAATCTATGAGGTAAAGAAATTTAAAAGGATAGACCTCATCAATTACAAAAAAAGAAATTTTTAGGCAGCATATGAAACGAGTCCTAATTACAGGCGTTGCGGGGATGATCGGCTCGCACCTTTTGGATGCGTTGCTGGAGAAAGGCTATAAGGTAATAGGTATTGATAATCTTAAGTTCGGTAATTTAGAAAATATCAAAGGCGTTCTTAAAAACAAAAACTTTAAGTTTATTAAAGCCGATATATTAAATTTTGAAACCTTAAATAACGCCGTTAAAGATATCGATATAATCGTCCATTTAGCTGCCGCCAAGAAGATCGGAGAAGACGGCGATTCATTTAACACGCTAAGGATCAATGCACAGGGGACGCGTAATGTCTTAGAGGCTGCCAAAAAGAAAAAGATAAAGGTGATTTATGCATCCACTTCAGATGTTTATGGGTTATCGCAGGACCTGCCTTTTAAGGAAGATGGAAATTTAGTTATTGGGCCACCCACAGCAAAAAGATGGGCCTATGCCTTATCAAAGATATATGGCGAACAACTCTCATTTGCATACTACAAAGAATTTAATGTGCCTATAGTGATACTTCGATACTTTGGGGGCTTTAGTCCGAGATCGAGTTCCACTTGGTCTGGTGGGCATATTCCACTGTTTATCGATGCGATACTTAATGATAAGGAAGTTATAATTCATGGGGATGGTAAGCAGACTCGCTCTATGGCATATGTAGATGATTTGGTCAACGGCACTATTCTAGCAATGGAGAACCCAAAAGCAGTGGGTAATATATTCAATATCGGCAATAAAGAGGAGATGCGAGTTATCGAAGCCGCTTATTTGATAAAGAAACTAGCCGGAAAGAAAAAGATAAAGATAAAATTTGTACCCTTTAAAAGGGTCTTTGGAGATTATAAGGAGATAATGCGCCGCCTGCCAGATCTTTCAAAAGCGAGGCAGATTTTAGGTTACCGACCAAAGGTTCATATAAGAGAAGGTTTAAAGAGGGTCCTCGAGTATAGAATGCAACATATTAAAAGTGGTATTAAATTCCACAGATGATTATTTTTGTTACCGCTACCTATAACGAACAGAAAAACATAGGCAGACTTTTACAGAGGACAAAGGAGAAAGCAGAAGGGCAAGGCTTGGATTATAAGATAATCGTTGTAAACGACGGCAGCACAGATGATACAGAAAGGGTAGTTAAGTCTTTAATGGAGCGAATTCCACTATACCTGCATAGCTATTATCCGAATAAAGGTGCGGGGGAGGCGTTTCGCTTGGGTTTTCGAAAGGCCCTCGAGATAGGCGAAGCTGGCGATATCATCGTGACCAAGGAGGCTGATAATACCAGTGATTTGGGCACGCTCGCTGAATTAATCTCCAAAATCAGAGACGGATACGATGTCGCTTTAGCTTCCTGTTTTGCAAAAGGAGGCAGAATTCTAGGCGTCAGCCCCCTTAGGCTGATTTTAAGCAGGGGAGCGAATATCCTTCTAAAAGTATTCTTTCCGATAAAGGATGTCAATACCTATACTTCCTTTTATCGCGCGTATAGGTATGAAGCACTCAAGGAGATATTCGACATCTATGGGGATGCTCTCATCGAGGAATCGGGTTTTGAGTGCATGCCTGAATTGCTTATAAAATTTAGCCGTAATGTCAAATTCAAAATCGCAGAGGTCCCAACGATTTTAGATGTAAATAAAAGAATTGGGAAAAGCAAAATGCGAATCTTCAAGACCATAAAAGGGGTTTTAAGAATTATTCTTAGAGAAGGCATAATTTATAGAATAAAAAAGCGATTTAAAGATGAAGATAATTAGCGTTATTGGGGCAAGGCCTAACATAATGAAGGTCGCTCCCTTGATAGAAGAGATGAGCAGATACGAAGAGATCGTCCCCATGCTTATTCATACGGGCCAGCATTACGATAGGAATATGTCGAAGGTATTTTTCGATGACCTTGCCTTGCCCGAACCCGATATCTATTTAGGCGTTGGCTCTGGCAGTCATGCCAAACAGACCGCCAGAATTATGATTAAGTTAGAGAAGGTATTTCTAAAAGAGAAGCCAGATTTGGTCCTGGTAGTTGGAGATGTCAATTCTACGATGGCTTCAGCATTAACCGCAGCAAAACTTCGTATTCCAATAGCGCATGTAGAAGCGGGGTTAAGGAGCTTCGATAGAGATATGCCGGAAGAGATCAATCGCGTTGTTACAGATAGCATTTCAAATTATCTTTTTGCCCCTTCTGCTGATGCCGTCAAAAATTTAAAGGAGGAGGGAATTTGCAAGGAGAAGATATTCCTCGTCGGAAATATAATGATAGATACGCTTCTTAAATATAAAGTTAGGGCAGCCAAAAATAATATACTTCAAAAATTAGGATTACATAAAAAAGGATATATTACATTAACTTTGCACCGGCCTTCTAATGTTGACGAAAAAGGTAATTTTTTAAAGATCCTCGACGCCTTAGAAGAGATACAAAGGAGAATAGCAATCGTATTTCCAATGCACCCGAGGACGAAGAAGATGATAGTGAAATATGGGCTCCTTAATAGGGTTAAGCGGATGAGTAATTTAAAAGTCGCCTCCCCCTTGGGCTACTTGGATTTCTTAAAACTCCTTTGCGATTCGAAACTAGTCTTAACTGACTCGGGCGGCATTCAAGAAGAGACGACAGCCTTAAGAATACCCTGTATAACTTTAAGGGAAAAAACCGAAAGGCCTATAACTGTAACCGAGGGGACAAACATTATTGCAGGTAATGATACAGATAAAATTATAAGGGAAACGAAAAATATCCTAAAAAACGGCGCAGGGTATGGGCGCATACCAAAATTTTGGGATGGGAAGACCGCTCGGAGGATTGTGCTTATAATCTTAAAGGAATTTTCTAAACGCAATGCCTGATAAGTTTAATATCCTTAATGGTAAAAACATCTTAGTAACTGGGGGAGCAGGTGCGATTGGCTCCAACCTCGTTAGATTTCTATCAAATTATAAATGCAAGATAATCGTCCTCGATGATCTTTCATCTGGCTTTCGAGAGAATGTGCCTCATAAAAAGAACGTGATATTCTACGAAGATTCTATATTAAACGACGAAATCCTTAAGAGGGTCTTTAAACACAGGGTCGATTACATATTTCATTTAGCCGCGCATTTCGCCAATCAGAATTCTATCGAATATCCATGCGAGGACTTGTTGACGAACGCCCTGGGGACATTGAAATTGTTAGAATATGCGAATAGGCATTCAGCAAGCAGATTCGTCTATGCCTCCTCGTCATGCGTCTATGGGGCGACGAATAAAAAAATGAGTGAGGACCTAATAACAAGGCTTGAGACGCCTTATGCGATATCCAAATTGACTGCGGAAGAGTACGTCCACTTCTATCATCGCCATTATGGGATGAATATTACTGCGGTGAGGTATTTCAATGCCTATGGCCCTTACGACCCCCCTGGCAAATATCGTAGCGTTATACCGAATTTCTTTTTAAAGGCGCTCAAGAGACAACCCCTGCCAATTATGGGGACGGGTCAAGAGATAAGGGATTTTACGTTTATGGATGATATAGTTAGGGGGACGGTTTTGACTTTGACCACAGATATATCTATAGGTCAAGTATATAATATCGGAACAGGCATAGGGACAAAGGTTATCGATTTGGCCAAGACGATTAATAATATCACGGGCAGTCCTGGTGACATAAAATTTATACTGATGAGAAAATGGGATAACGTAAAAAGGCGCTTAGCCGATATCAATAAATCAAAAGAACACATCGGTTATAAGCCCAGCGTATCATTAGAGGATGGCTTGAGAAGGACTTGGGAATGGTTTAGAGGTAAATATAAAAAATGATTATTATTCTTTTACCAGTATATAACGAGGAGAAGAGCATAGGGAACCTCCTGGAAAGATTTATCTCTAGCGGACTTGAAGACCCTATTAAAATTGTCGCCGTAGACGATGGGAGCCAGGACCGCTCGTGCGAGATAATCGAGTCATTTTCAAATCGGCTGCCCATAGTCCTATTGCGGCACGAAGTTAACAAGGGCGTCACCGAGGTCTTGAAGACGGGTTTTGCCTATATAAATAATTTCACCGAGCCCGATGATTTGATAATTACCATGGATAGCGATAATACTCACGACCCGAAATCCATCAATATGATTTTCGAGAAATTCAATGAGGGCTACGATATCATTAATGGCTCCCGTTTCTGTAAAGGGGGCAAGATGATCGGCGTCCCATTGTATAGGATGTTTTTTAGCTATGCCTGTAAGTTCATCTTAACCCGCCTATTCCCGATTGAGAACATTTTGGACTATTCTGTTTTTTATAGAGGCTATAGAGCTGATTTGATTAAAGGGGCAATACGGTTTTACGGCGACGGCCTTTTTAAGACCCAGGGTTTTGTGGGAATGACGGAATTGCTCATAAGATTGTCGGTCTTCAAGCCCAATACGATAGAGATACCTCTGGTGGTGAGGTACGATTATAAAATTGGCGCGAGTAAGATGAGGATATTCAAGACCATTAAAAATTATCTACATATGATTTATATTCTAAGGCGAGAGGAGTTTACATCGCAGGGCGAGATAGGATGAATGCTGAGGATTTGGATATTTTGTTAGTCCGTCCCGTATCAAAGGTTCAGCAGATCGTTGCCCCTTTAAGCTTAGGCTACCTTGCCACCGCTTTACGAAAAGAGAATTTTTCTGTGGAGATACTGGATTGTCCCAAAATGGGATTTGATTATGAGCGATTTGGCGAATACGTGGAACAGAAGAAGCCAAGGGCAATAGGTTTTCAAACCTTTACAGTCGATTTAGTTTCGGTAAAGAAAAGCATTGAGTTCATAAAAGCTATCGACCCTTCTATTATCGCTATTGTAGGGGGGCCTCATCCATCAGGCGTCCCCCGAGAGACCCTCGAATATTTAGATAAAGTCGATTTCGGTTTCTGCGGAGAAGCTGAGGAAGGATTAGTGCAGCTGATGAGGAACATCAGGGACTCTAACGGCGCGGCCGACATTAAGGATTCCGATTCAGGAAAAATACCTGGCTTGATTTGGCGGGATGGCGGCAATATAAATCGCAACCCAAATAAATACGTCGATGATTTGGATTCGTTAGGTTTTCCAAGCTGGGATTTAATACAACCTCAGACCTATCCACAAAATGTGCAAGGTTATTTTTTTAAGAGGTTCCCTGTAGCGCCTATCATTGCCACACGCGGCTGCCCCTATGATTGCACATTTTGCGCTGCGAAACTAATAAACGCCAAGGTGATCAGAAAGCGTAGCATAAGCAATGTTATTGAGGAGGTTAAATTGCTATATCATGAATACGGAATTCGCGAAATACATATCCTCGACGATAATTTTACATTTTATCGGGATTATGCGATGGAATTTTGTGTTCGTTTGATAGAGGCCGATATCGATATAACCTGGAGATACGCCAATTCAATACGTTTAGATACTATAGATGAGGAGCTCCTTAAGATGATGAAACGCGCCGGTTGCTACTGTTTAGCGTTTGGGGTAGAAAGCGGTTCGGACAGGATTTTGAGTTTGATGAAAAAAAGGTTTGCTAAAGAAGAGATAATCAGGAGTGTTGAGTTGGCCAGCTCTGCGGGTTTCGATGTGAACGGCTCTTTTATTTTGGGTTATCCTGGAGAGACGGAGCAAGAGATAGAGGAGACGATCCGTTTTTCAAGGAGCCTGCCTCTTAAGATGGCCAATTTCAATTGTTTCATCCCTCTACCCGGGACAGAATCTTATAATGAATTGATGAAGGCTGGGAAGCTAAAGGATTTTAAATGGGAGGACTTTAATTATTCAAATGTAGCATACGTGCCCGAAGGAATGACTGCGAAGCGTTTGAAAGGGCTCCAGAGAAAAGCGATTTTACTTTTTTATCTGAGGCCGAAAATCCTCTTAAATCTTCTGTGGAATATACGTAGCTTAAGACATCTTATTTTCATTATGAAGGCGGCGTTTAAGTATTTGAGTGGCAGCGGCGGTTCCAAAGGAGCGACTGCATGAAAAAACTAATCCCCAATATCTTATTAATATTTTTTGGTCTTCTCTTGGCCACCTTGATGTTAGAGATAATATTGAGGACGTTCTTCTATAAGGAGTATCGCTATGAGAGGTATCTTTATACAGCCCATAGCGAACTCGGATTTAGATTAAGTCCAAATTCAACGGGTAAAACAGTCTTTCGAGATTTTATTTATCATACTAAAACTAATTCGAAGGGCCTCAGGGAAGACATAGAGTACCAGTACGAAAAGGGGCCGGGCGTTTATAGAATTATATTTCTTGGGGATTCGATGACGTTTGGATGTGTGGAAAAAGATCGTTCCTACGAGGACATCTTCGAAAGGTTTTATAGCGATAAGTTCCCCGGTCAAATTGAGGTGATAAATATCAGCGCTCCTGGATATGGGACCTATCACGAGGCGATACTTTTGAAGGAGGAAGGAATTAAGTACCAACCGGATAAAGTCATCCTCTTCTTTTGTTTGAACGATTTCGAGGATAATATCTTAGGGAAAGGTCTTGCGACGGTCCTTTACGGATATAGGATTAGGACCGGAGGAAAAGAGGCAAGCCTGGGGTTTCGAATAAAGACATTTTTGAAAATCCATATCTTAAGTTATCGACTCATCTCTGAGCGATTTCACATCCTTAAAAAGAAGTTCCGTAGCGCTAAGCTAAAAGACGAAAAGGCGCTCGTCGATAATATGTATTATAAAATATTAAGTGGAAATTTTACTGACCCAAAGGTCAAGCAGGGGTGGGAAAAGACAAAGTCCTTGATTCTGGAGATTAATTCTATTTTAAAGATAAACCGTATAGACTTCGAAGTAGTCATCATCCCTTCAAGATACCATATTTATAAGGAAGATAAGATTAGGCTGGAGAGCAGGCTTGGGCATTCGATAGAACCTACCGAAGTCAATAATATGTTGACTACTTTTCTGTTGCAACATGGCATAGCCTATTACGATTTAACATATGACTTGCTAAAGCAAAGCAGGGAATTTAAAGAGCCCTTTTATTATAAAACGGATGAACATTTTAATGAATTGGGCAATAAAGTTGTAGCCGATTTATTGATTAAACATTACGATATATCAATAAAAGAACATATCCCTAACTCCCAATAATCGAAGGAGTTATAAATGTATATTCTTGGTTTGAACTGTTTTGGCCATGATGCTTCGGCATCTATTATTAAGGACGGCGAGATTATCGCGGTTGCCGAAGAGGAGCGTTTTAATAGAGAAAAACATACCTATGCATTTGCAAAGAATGCAATTTTATATTGTCTAAAAGCGGCAAAGATATCGTTATCCGACGTAGATATAATCACATTTTATTATAATCCTTTGGTGGCATTGGTAAAAAGAACCCCTTATGTCTTAAGTAAATTACCAGGCTCCCTTGCTATGTTCGGCGGAAAAAGGATGTTTCAAGGTAAATCTATACTATCGATGAGGCAACGCTTTCAACAGGAGTTTCCGGATGAAAAACGATATCCTCAAATAAGATTTATCAGCCATCACCTCGCTCATGCTGCCAGCGCCTTTTATTGTTCGCCTTTTGAAGATGCAGCAATATTATCCATTGATGGGACCGGGGAATGGACAACTACTTGGATGGGATATGGCAGTGGCAATAAGATATATCCCATTAAAGAAATCTGCTGGCCGCATTCGTTAGGCATGTGGTATGGAGCGGTTACGGAGTATCTGGGTTTTAAGATTATGAACGGAGAAGGAAAGGTAATGGGCCTTGCTCCTTATGGAAGGCCGACCTTTTATGAGAAACTTAAGAAGACCATAAAATTACTTCCCGAAGGGGAATTTAAAATCGATACCTCATATTTTGATTATCACATAAAATGGTTAAATGGTAATTACGTTTCAGATAAGTTCATAAAAGAGTTTGGCCCAAAGAGGGAAAAGGAAAGCGCAATCGATAGCAGACACGAAGATATTGCATACTGTTTACAGATTATATTTGAGGAAGCCCTTAACCATATCTCCGAGTATTTACGGCAAAAAACCAAAAATAGAAAACTGGCAATTGCAGGAGGGGTAGGGTTAAACTGCGTCGCCAATGGAAAATTATTAAGGCGGGGTATTTTCTATGATATACTCGTTCAGGCTGCGCCAGGTGAAGCAGGCACATCAATGGGGGGACCGCTATATTACTATTACCATCACCTTAATAAGCCCAGAGACGGAAATTATTTTTTGAGACATCCTTATTTAGGGCCTGAATTTGGAGTTTCTGATTATGAAGCAGCGATAAACAAATATAACTTAAAATCGCAACTCTGTGAGGATATATGTAAAAAGACTGCGAGGATAATCGCCGACCATAAAATAGTGGGATGGTTTGAGGGGCGTATGGAATTTGGGCCACGCGCATTAGGAAATCGAAGCATTTTAGCGGACCCGCGCATTGCAGAGATGAAGGATATTTTGAATATGAAGGTGAAGCATCGCGAACCATTTCGGCCTTTTGCGCCAACTGTGCTATTAGAGGAATGCGGCAATTATTTCGACTGCGCATATCCCTCTCCATTTATGTCTTTTGTGTACGATGTGTTAGAGGACAAACGCTCACTCATTCCTGCGATTACCCACGTAGATGGCACGGCAAGGGTACAGACTATAAAAAAAGAGGATAATTTCCGATTCTGGAATCTAATCTACGAATTTAAAAAGATAACAGGCATCCCAATGGTTTTAAATACATCTTTTAATGTCAGAGGAGAGCCCATCGTTTGCACTCCTCGTGATGCGATAATGTGCTTTTTAAACACTGAAATGGATAACTTGGTATTAGGAGATTATCTAATTTATAAATAAGCGAAAGCAATAAAACCACATGCAAAAAAATAATAGAATTCGACTGATATTATGGAGATGGGCCCTTATCGGACTCCTCATCAGATTTTTAGTTATGCCGTTTACTTTTCACGGCAGCGATATCTTCTTTAATTATTATCCCTCATTTAAATTAATCGAGGATGGCGTTCTTAACCCATATACGTTTTTAAATGTACAATTTCCCGATATAAATTATTCATATTATCCACCCGTATTATTTTATATCTTTTCTATATTTCTTTTTTTCCTAAAGCCATTTTTAAGCCAGCTGCATAATTTATACGCCGTATTTGAATCCTGGAATTTTTATATGAGCGCCAATACCGTGCACTACGCTTCTCTACTAAGCGACTTTCAGCTTTTCCGAACACTTTTTTTTCTTAAGGCGCCATATCTTATCTTCGATTATGGCACGGCGTTTACGTTGTTTAAACTTCTATCACCTGATGAAAGGAAATCACTTTTGGCATTTAAGATCTGGATGCTGAACCCTTTCGTCCTACACAGTTGTTATATGGTCGGCCAATCAGATATAATTCTCACTTTATTTGTAATGCTGGCGGTTCTATGTGTGCTCGAGAACAAAAATTACGCCGCAGTCTTGCTTTTATCGCTAAGCGCGGGAACGAAGGGCTATCCAGCGATGCTCATCCCTCCCGCCATACTAATCTTAGCCAATTCCCTTAAGGATAGGATGAAGTTATTATTTGCTTCTTTAGCGTGCCTGGTTATCATAGCCCTTCCGTTTTCTCTGCCTTCTTATATGCCGATGTTAGGCAGTTTTAATATCTACACAAGCCCACCCTTAATTAGAAAGTTCGCATTTGCCTTTGGGTATCTAACCCTGTTCACATCGATGGTATTTTTTAAGGCCTTTGACGATAAGAAAGTGGAATATATAATTTCAGTATTTATTATAACCTTATTATTGTTTTATATCACCTATGTAGTTACGCTAAGGCATTTTATTTTAATAACTCCATTCTTGATTTACATAGCTTTGAAAAATAAAAAATTTTGGATTTATAACGCCCTATTTTTTATAACGCTATTTGTATTAAGGACCGCCGGAAATACTCAACAATGGGGCCTATTTTCATCCCTCTACCCTGAATACTTTAGCGGGCTGCCCATACTGGATTCCTATATTAATGTGGTAGTAGATGCCCGCCTAATCCACCAGTTAATGTATAGATTATTTATCCTAACCAGTGCGGTTATGATAGTTCATCTTATTATGGTTAACAGGAGAATTTTTTCATTATGCGTTTCAAAATTTTCGTTGCGATAGGGCTCTTTATTTTAATTAGCTGCTCACTGGTTATCTACTTGCGCGCCGCTAAGGGAGGGATACCTCAAAATATCTTCTGCCTTCAAGATATCGGAACCCATCATATTCCTATCGAGTTTATTGAGGTAAACGATGGCCAAACCGTAGGGCAGACCTTCGTGCCGAATTTTCCCAATTTATTTAAAATAGCGGTATTCGTAGCAGTGGATGACATCGAGCCAGCGGGGACTATTCGTTTTCATCTAAGACAAGTGGGTAGTGTGGAGGACATTTTTTTCCAGGAATGGAAGTTGGGTCAAATTCATCGGCAAAAAAATAGTTTCTATGTTATCCCACCAGACCCATTCACGAAGAAGGGCTTTCATTACCATATTCAATTTCCCCCTATTTATGATTCGGCAGGGAAGGAATATTATTTTTATTTTGAGTCCCCAAACGTCCCGATTGGAAAGGGGATAAAACTTGGGATGTGGCGTGCGAGATATTATGAGGCATTAAGAAGTGGCACAAGATATATCAATCATAGGGGGTTAGATTATTTTATTTCCTTTCGCACTTTTAATACGTGGATTGGCAATGATGCCGCTCTCTTTAAAGAAATAAGGGCAAGGTTATCCAAGGATATGTCATTTACAATTTTTTATCTGCTTAGCGTTATTACGATCTTGTGTGGGATTCTACTAATAAGGGAGGTCTGATGGGATGAAGATCACCGTTCTCTTACCCGCATTCAATGAAGAAAAGG
The DNA here is from genome assembly GCA_964625025.1 of uncultured Planctomycetia bacterium. GTDB lineage: Bacteria > Omnitrophota > Gorgyraeia > Pluralincolimonadales > CAZUZR01 > CAZUZR01. Next base: position 22,410 of record CAZUZR010000019.1, read on the forward strand.
TAATCGCTTCTGTCTTGGAGAATTTAATGAAATTAAGAAAAGATGATTGGGAGGGCCTCGTTGTAGATGATGGTTCAACGGATAGGACCCCTGAGATTACGAGCTCATTCGATGGCATCAGGATAATAAGACATTCGAGAAATAAAGGTTATGGCGCAGCCTTGAAGACGGGCATTGGAAACGCAACTTCAGAGCATATCGTCACGCTGGATTCTGATGGGCAGCATAATCCTGAGGATATAAAGGAACTTTTAGAGCATATTGAAGAATATGATATGGTGGCTACTTATCGGACTCCGATGATTCACTCAAGCCTTTGGAGGATGCCCGGCAAATGGTTCATAGGCGTTTTAGCCAATTATTTATCGAGGAGCAATATCCCGGATTTAAATTCTGGCTTCAGGGCATTCAAGAAAGACGTCGTGTCTAAATACTTACACCTTTGCCCAAACGGCTTTTCCTTTTCCACCACGATTACCTTGACGCTACTTTGTGAAGGCTATGATATCAAATTTATCCCAATTAAGGTTCAGAGGCGAATTGGTAAGAGCACAGTTTCGTTAAAGGCGGGCTTTGAGGCGATATTGTTAATCTTAAGATTGATAACCCTTTTTAATCCATTAAGGATTTTTATCCCGATAAGCGCAGCAGTGGGTTCCTTAGGCCTTATCCTCTTCCTTCAGGATCTAGTTAAAAGAAATTTAAATGATTCCACTGTGCTTTTGATCCTCGCGAGCATTCTTATCTTCCTCTTTGGCCTTATGGCTGATCAGATGGCGCATATAAGAAGGGAGTTGAAATAATTTAGGATGAGAAGTCCTATCTCATTAACTATAGATGTTGAGTCGGATTGGGGAGGGCGGTTGCCACCGCTCAGGGAGAACTGCATCGGCGTAGAAAAGGGGCTGCCACAGTTGCTCTCCTTGCTCGAGGATATTAAGATAAGGGCAACGTTTTTTGTATCGGCCTGCATCTTTCCTTTATATAGGGAATTGGTGAAAGATATAAAAATGAGAGGCCACGAAATTGCTTCACATGGTTATCTTCACACAGATTACTCCAAGCTCGGCAAAGATGAATTGCTATATCA
>CAZUZR010000020.1:0-8533 GCA_964625025.1 uncultured Planctomycetia bacterium
ATTATTTGGTAAAATCACGGTAATAGTTTGAGGCGAAACTGAATCGGGGAGCCATGATAATACAGCAGTAGGAACTTCTGTACTCATATTCGGGTTAACATAGGAATTAAGGCGTTTTTGGCGCCTGATTTTGCGCTTAGAAATTCTCTTAACTCTTTGAAATTCAAAGGAATAGTAAAAGTTCCTTTTGCATTCTTGCACAGGGAGGGAGCAGGCGAGGATAGAAAAGTACTCTTATGGAGAAAATTTGAAATAAGTGTTTTGAAGGGTGTTGGATCTTTAGGTCTTTTATTTTTGTACAATTTTCTTGACAGAAAAATTATAATTATGGTATATGTAGCTTAACGATAAATGAGATGTTATTCTAAACGTAGATTTTTGGATATAATATAGCTGAAAAGGGGGAAAGAATATGAAAAAGGGATATTTAATTGTAGGAATCGCGTTGTCGTTTGCTTTACTCTTTACCCAGAAAGGGTTAACCGATGATGAATTCTTGGAAAGGAAGTTGACTAGAATTGGCCAGAAGTACGTTCCCGGTGAAATCATCGTCAAATTTAAACCAGGGGTTAAAGAGGATGTGATAGCCAATGTTATATCAAGGCATAAAGCAGAAGTCTTCTACACCAGCCCATTTGCTGGTTTCAAGAGAATAAGAATTCCACGGGCAGAGACGGTTTCTGAGATGGTCGAACGTTTTAGAAGAGATCCCAATGTTGAATATGCTGAGCCTAACTACATCGCCTATGCCTTTTGGGTTCCTGTTCCTAATGATCCATATTATAAGTATCAATGGCATATGGATAATCCTATTTATGGAGGGATTAATACTGAGGAAGCCTGGCAGCTCACCTCTGGAGATCCCAGCGTGATTGTTGCTGTAATAGATACAGGGGTAGCCTATGAGGATTACACCCAGACAGTAGGATGGAGGAAAGTAAACTACTATCGAGCACCAGATTTAGCACAAACTTCCTTTGTACCAGGTTACGATTTTGTTAATGATGACACTCACCCTAACGATGACAATAGTCACGGGACGCATGTCACTGGTACAATTGCTCAGAGCACAAATAATGGAATAGGTGTTGTAGGGGTGGCTTTCAGTTGTTCCATCATGCCAGTGAAGGTATTAAATAAGTATGGGAGTGGTACCTATGCTGATGTTGCCGATGGTATTAGGTTTGCAGCTGATAAGGGTGCCAAGGTGATTAATCTAAGCCTGGGAGGATCAAGCGATTCAGCCACCCTGAAAGACGCAGTTGCCTATGCCTATAATAAAGGAGCGACTATCGTTTGTGCCTCTGGAAATGATGGGTCACCGGATACCATTAGCTACCCTGCTGCTTATGATGATTATTGCATAGCTGTGGGTGCCACGAGATACGATGAGGCAGTGACATACTATTCTAATAGAGGTCCATCCTTAGATTTGGTTGCTCCTGGTGGTGATTTGAATGTGGACCAAAATGGTGATGGCTATGCCGATGGAGTCCTCCAGCAGACTTTTGGTAATACCACTAATGATTGGGGTTACTGGTTCTATGAAGGGACTTCTATGGCTGTACCTCATGTAAGTGGAGTAGCAGCTCTGTTAATATCATATAGGGTGGCTAGCACGCCGGATGAAGTCAAAGTTGCTTTACAATCCACTGCTGAAGACCATGGTTTAACACGTTGGGATCCAGAATATGGCTGGGGTCTTGTTGATGCCTATGCTGCTCTTAAGTGGACACCTGGCCCAGACACAACACCGCCGGTGGTTAGCAACGGGAAACCAACGGATATAATCAATAATAATACTCCTATGCTGAGCGTAACTACCAATGAACCTGCTACTTGCAAAGGAAGTATAAACGTAGATAAAGAGTATGTAGATATGGGCCTCGAATTTCAGCCTGATGCCGCAAGTACTACTCACACCTATCAAGTACCAGTAGCCAGTGCTCTTGCTGATGGTTCGCATACAGTGTATGTTAAAGGTAAAGATACAGCGGGGAATATAACTTCAACAAGCTACAGTTGGAGTTTTACTGTAGATACTACAGCACCGGCTCAAGTGCAAGGCGTCAGTGTAGACACAATCAGTAGTAGTGAATTAAAAATTTCATGGACAAACAATATCGAAAGAGATCTCGACCATTACAATATCTACAGAAGCACAACATCCGGCTTTGTGCCTAGTTCAGATAATTTGATTGCTTCCTTGACTGCAACTTCTTATTCGGATAAAGGGCTATCACCTTCAACCACCTATTATTACAGAGTAACTGCTGTAGATAAGGCGGGAAATGAAGGGGTGGCCTCTGATGAAGTATCAGGAACAACAGCCGAAGCGCCCGCGGAAATAGAGGTATTCTCTGATAGCTTTGAGGTGAGCGAATGGAGTGGGTTATGGACCGAAGATAGCCAAAATGATTGGTTCCGTTCAATTCAACGAGCTGTGGACGGTGGATATTCTGCTGAAGTCGATGGCTATGCCTCGAATGCACAACTGATCTCCATTCCTATAGATCTTGAAGGTAGGACAAGTGCTATCGTTACCTTTTCTTGGTATATCGAAAGTAGCCTGGATACAGGAGAATATCTTGCTTTTGACATTACTACTAACGGAGGAACTACTTGGGTTGAAAAGGCACGCTTAAAGGGAAATGTCGACCCAGAAAACGCATGGCACAATGTAAATATCAACTTGACTGGTATCACTAGCCTCGGGATTCGATTTAGAGGAAAGATGTCTGGTGCCGAAGAAGATGCTAATGTTGATATGGTTAAGGTTACTGCAAAGTAGTAGTGTTTGAGCTTTACTCTAAAGATATCAAAGAGACCTCCCAGCTCTTATTTAGGCTGGGAGGTTTTTTGTGACGGTGAAAGATATGAATAAAAGAGGGTTGGAGAGGGTAATGGTTTTTGGAATAGTCATTGCTCTACTCTTACATAGTGAAAATACCTTTGCCCTTTCAGGAATGATGCCAAAAACAGTAAAGATTGAGATACAGAAGGAGTGGAAAGGCTACCATTGTGGCTATACTGAGCCATCAAGAGTGGTGATATACACTGAAGACCAATGGAAAGAGATTTGGGAGAAGGTGCATATCTTAAGACTTCCTAGACCAGGGTTACCCAAGATTGACTTTGAAAAAAATATGGTTGTGGCTGTCTTTATGGGAAAGCGTAGTGAAGGTGGTTATGAAATCGAGATAACAAAGATCAATAAGACAGAAGAAGAAATCATAGTAGAAGTGAAAGAAAAAGAACCTCCCCCCGGATCGCTTCGAACAATGGCTTTACCTCAACCCTATCATATAGTAGTGATTAAAAGGTCCCTTCTTCCAGTAAGATTCCAATATCCCTAAAGATCCAACACCCTTCAAAACACTTATTTCAAATTTTCTCCATAAGAGTACTTTTCTATCCTCGCCTGCTCCCCCGCCCCTCAGAGGGCGGGGGATATTTTTAGATAAGGATAATTTTAGGGGGTGGGGTTAAAAATCCGCTGCCGTCCCTCTGGGGGACGGCACGCTTAGCGGAAGAGGGGGCATAAAGCGAGCTTCTATTTAAGAAGTATCCGAGCGCTATAACACGCACTGCTCGGGAGAAAACATTAAACTTTCGGCTCAAGTGCTGAGGGCGAGAATACGTTTATTACTTAATATCTTTTTTCTTGCAACCGTGAATTGCGTTAGGTAAAACAATAGTAATAATTTGAGAGGAATTAAAACAGGGGAGCCACTATTTATTCTATCCGAATGAGAATTACTTCTGTGGAATTTGCGGCTATAAGGAGTTGTATAAGAGGTGGTAAAAAAATCCTCGATTCTATTTCTATCCTGTGGTATATGTAAATATAGTGCTACGTTTGAAAGGATAACTCTGGCACTCTAAAAGAATTAAAACCTTTGCTTACAAGGCGAAGGTTTTAATTCTTTCGGGAGCTGATTCCATTTTGTTTACGACGCGGTAAATATTAGAATATTATTACCTCTCCTTTTTTCTGCTTCTCATATATTTTCCGCTGGTAGGCCGGATCAGTCAGTGAGCGCTCCAGATTGCTGGGTCCCGACTCACCAGCCTTTCTGTCAAATCCCAGGCCTCTCATTACTCTTGCACCTTTTGTGTTGTCTCCGTACTTTTCTGTGTGCTTTCGGTAAACTTTATTTTTTATTATCTGGAACGGTTCGGTATCCGTGACATCGGGCAGGTCAACTGCGAAAACATAGTCTGTAATTAAAAGGCTTATTAATAAAAAAATAGGGACCGTGATAAATGTTATTTTTTTGCTCATATCTCCTCCTCATCTTTCGGCGCCATCCTATTTGGGGCCACCACCATAGAATTGTAGAACAACACCCTTTGTGGAATGGCAGCTTTTATTTTACTAATTTTTTCTAGTAGTATCATATTGAAATTAATGTACACTTTTTATTTACTCTTGTCAATAAAAAATTTAGAATAATTTTTTTTATTTGGGCTTATAAGCTGAACGTGATATAATGTGAAATAATGTTAAATGACATTAAATATCACTTTCTGTTAAATCAGAGAGGGGTTGTATGCTACTTAAAGATTATCTTACTGTGAAACAAGTTGCCAAACAACTTGGGTTAACAGAATACAGGATACGTCAGCTTATACGTGAAAAACAAATCCGGGCCACAAAAATAGGTAGATGGTGGATTAAACCCAAGGACTTGGAGGAATTTATTAAAGCAAGGACGAATAAGTAAAATGCCTGAGTTTCTTTTTCAAAAAATAGCTCAAGATGTACAGAGATGGAGAAGAAATAATTATCTTCACAAAGATTACCCTGCTATTTCAGAAATTTTAAGATTTGCTACATTAGAGGATGGAAGCCTTCGCTATTTACGCTCCGCACAACTCATCGCCCTTGAGATATATTGCCATTTAAGACTAAACGAAGATACGCCCCATATATTTGACCTCTATAAAAAATATTATTCAGATAAACAAGAATTGTTAGAAATTTTGGGCATTCCTCAAAAATCCAAAAAGGTGCAAAAAATCATCCTTTTAAAAGAAGAACTGCCTTCTAAATGTAAGCCGTGTGAAGGAAGAGTGCCGCCGCTTGCCGAGGAGGTGGTAAAAAAACTAATATCCGAATTAAGTGACTGGCAACTTATTGAGGGAAAGAAAATCCAGAAGGAGTTCAAATTCAAGGATTTTATCGAAGCAAAATATTTTTTAGATATCGTATCTGTTATTGCCGACGAATAGGGCCATCATCCAACGCTGTCCTTGATTTATAACAAATTAAAAGTTACGCTTACTACTCATGCCGCAGGAGGCCTGACTGAAAACGATTTTATAATGGCGAGAATCATCGATGAATTAGAGTGGACAAACCTTTAGCGAAAAGTTAAAATATCCCTTGTGATTAATGATATATTACACTGGCTAGAGGGCATCCCAAGAGAATACGTTGTTATGATTATTGCGGCCCTTCCGATCTCCGAGCTGAGGGGGGCAATTCCCTTGGCTTTATCTTTTGGCATGCCGTTACAAAAGGCCTTTTGGTTGTCTGTGATAGGAAATGCCATACCAGTAATACCCCTCCTATTTCTTTTGAAGCCGATTTCAACTTACTTAAGCAGGTTTAAACCCTTCGAACGGTTCTTTTCTTGGCTTTTTACGCGCACTCGAAAAAAGGCGGATATAATTGAAAAATATGAAGCGCTCGGCGTAGCGATATTCGTTGCTATACCACTACCGATGACCGGTGCCTGGAGCGGCGCAATAGCCGCATCTTTGTTAAGGATTAGATTTCGCTATGCATTGATTGGGATTTTATCGGGCATTTTGATGGCGGGGATTATAGTTTCGGTTTTATGCACCTTAGGGATTATGAGCTGGAATGCTGTGACGAAATGAGCCCCGCTAGAAACTGCTGTTCTAACGGGGTAGCATAGAGGAGGTTTCTAACGGGGTGAACCTTTTGCTTTTGTTAATCTTTGGAATAATTTTGTTGCTTTTAGGTTATTTCATCTACGGATTCATCTTAAGTAAATTGCTTCGGTTACGCCCCGATACTAAGACGCCTGCCTACGAGTTTCGAAATAATCTTGATTATGTGCCCGCCGGCAAGTTCTATCTCTTAGGCCAGCATCTTTCAGCCATCGCTGCTGCGGGTCCTATCGTAGGCCCAATCCTTGCTGGGATGTGGTTCGGTTGGGCTCCAACTTTTTTCTGGATAGTCTTTGGCGGAATATTTATCGGCGGCGTTCACGATATGGTCACCATCGTAGCATCGGTGAGGCATCAAGGCAGGTCAATAGCTGAGGTTATCAGAGAAAATATGAGCAAGCGGGCATTTGTATTATTTTTATTATTCCTTTGGTTTTCGCTTATATACATCATAACCGCGTTTACGGATATAACGGCGAGCACATTTGTGGATGAAGCAAGCGGGGCATCTGTGGCTTCTTCCTCGATGATGTATTTGGCACTCGCATTGGTAATGGGATTGACGCTAAAGATATTTAAGCCGCCGCTTTTTATTTCTACTTTGATATTTTTGCCACTCGTCTTCTTATGTATTTATTTAGGGCCCATTTTTCCATTAAAGCTGTCGCCTCTATTAGGTATGGATATTCGCACAACGTGGGATATCGCGCTTCTTATTTATTGCTTTGTCGCCGCTATTATTCCGGTTTGGCTGCTTCTTCAACCCCGCGGATATTTAGGCGGTTTTTTCCTTACGTTTACAGCGGGATTAAGTTTTATCGGGATAATAATAGGTAATTTTTCGAATCGTATTTTAATTCAATATCCCACGTTCATCGGTTGGTTTAATCCCCAGGGTTTTCCTCTGTTGCCGCTTCTTTTTACTACCGTTGCCTGCGGGGCGTGCTCGGGCTTTCATGCGCTCGTCTCATCCGGCACAACTTCAAAGCAGCTCTCAAAAGAGACAGATGCGAGACTTATCGGATACGGTGGGATGCTTCTTGAAAGTTTCGTCGCAATGATAGCGTTGGGGACGCTTCTATTACTTAGTTCGACTCAGATGCAGAAATTAAAAGACCCCAGTTTGATTTTTGCAAATGGCATCGCGGTATTTTTAGGCGGTCTAGGGATAAACAGAGAGTTCGCTTTAAATTTTGCGCTTCTTGCTTTTGCGACATTCGTATATGATACTCTGGATGTGGCAACGAGGTTGGGGCGCTACATATTTGAGGAACTCACAGGTTGGCGCAGCAAATTTACTCCGTATATCGCAGCGTTAGCGACATTAGCGCTTCCGGTTATCTTCGTTACTCGAAAGATAACCGATGCCCAGGGAAACATCGTTCCCGCATGGAAGGCATTCTGGACGATTTTCGGCTCAAGCAATCAACTTCTGGCAGCGATGGTGCTCTTTGGAATAAGCGCGTGGTTATTTAGAAATAAGATGAAATACCTCGTTACTCTATTTCCTTCGATTTTTATGATGCTCATCGCCATCGTTTCGCTTTACCTTATCTTAAAACCTTCGCTTGCAAAGGTAATATCAGAAGGTAAAATCACCCCAGAGCCCCTTGTAATAACCGGCTTAATATTGCTACTTCTGGCGTTCTTATTGATAATTGAAGGGACAAGAACTTTTTTAAAGGGCAGGTAAATAGTAAATAGTGGGGACGGTTCTTAAGCCAAAGCGAAAAGTGTCCCCTATATTAGAAAAGTAGAGGGACACTTCCCCGATTAGCATCAGAACCGTCCTTGGTTTATACGATGGGTAGTTTTAAGATAATCTATGAAGATGAGTCCATAATCGTCGTGGATAAGCCAACGGGGATGTTGGTTATTCCAACGCCAAAAAATGAGGCCTCTACTTTGACCAGCCTTTTAAATCGTCAGCTCGACGAACGCGGCGTTCAAGTGAATGCCTATCCCTGCCACCGCCTCGACAGGGAAACATCAGGCCTTATAATCTACGCCAAAGGCAAGGCAATTCAGAAGATAATGATGGCGAAATTTAAAGAGCGAAAAGTAAAAAAATATTATCTTGCCTTTGTGCAGGGGCGCTTAAATAAAAGGGCGGGGACTATCGCAATCCCCATAGAGCACAAACGGACTGTTACAAAATATAGGGCCTTAGAAGAAAGGGACGATTTTTCAGTAGTTGAAGTCGAACCGATTACCGGTCGCACAAATCAGATAAGGCTACATTTTAAGGCCATCGGCCACCCTTTGGTGGGCGAGAGGAGATTCGCCTTCGCCAAGGATTATAAATTAAAATTCAGGCGCGCGGCTTTGCATGCTTCCAAAATTGAATTTGCTCATCCACTCACAAATAAATCGTTGTCGTTTACTTCACCCTTGCCACAGGATATGGCGAGGTTGCTTAGAACAAATATTAGGATGGGCGAGGACGAATATAGCAGAGGAGGCCTGATATATTTTAGAACGCTAATGCGACGGGATAATAAAAGAATTTATTGAATATGTGGCGTCAGAATAATGTTGAGGTTGCCTTGCGAAGAAGATTTGAAGAAATATTTTTCGAACTCGGCATCTTTTTGAAGGCCGCCGATTGAGA
>CAZUZR010000020.1:8543-23353 GCA_964625025.1 uncultured Planctomycetia bacterium
ATTGGCCGTCCGTCCTGTGTGATGACCGTGGTCGTCAAAGTCTTTATGTCAATAGTTCCTCTTTCTTCGTCGGATATGAAACTAATCTGAGGAGTTAAAGTTATCTCAACCATATCGCCTCTTATCTTTGGAGTGACTTGAAGTTTTGTGCCCACCTCTTTTAGCATTATATCTTTTTCAACATAACCGCCATTATAGAGGTATTCTCTATAATAAGTTATGTAAGGCACCTTTTCCCCCACAAATATGCTTGCCGAAAGGCCATCCGATACTACGATAAATTGTTTTGTATATTCAGAACTTTTGCTTTCTTGCCAACTTCCCGAGAGGATGCCTCTCTCGGATTCGCCATATTCCTTAAACTCCACCTCTATGCGGACATTCCTTGGTAGATTTTCATCCGCGGCGAATAATTGGGGCTTATCTACGCAGAGGACCATTGTAATTAAAATCGTAAGGAAAGTTTTTATTTTTTTAAAGTCAGACTTAGGCTTTCTCCTTACGTTTATCATCAGCCATATTATACATCATCATCGTTTTAATTGCCATCCCAAAAGTTTCTTGCTATAATTTCCTCGTATGAACGCTATGAAGATAAAAGTCGTAATCGGGCTTTTGACCATCGCCTGGTTATTCCACCTGTTTCGCCTTGTCTTTAAAGTTGCGGTTATTGTAGGAGGCTGGTCGGTTCCCCTCTATTTTAGCATCGTCGCATTAATTATAATAGGGGCTTTTATTATTTGGCTTATCAAGGGGTAGGCTAGTGTTTGGGATTTTTAAAAAGATGCTTCGCCTAATACTATTAATCATCGTAGCCTTTTTTATTTTTAAGATGACCACTTTTGGCTGGCGCGACTTTGCTAAATCCCCACAGGCCTTACCTAAAGATAAAGGGTTGACGGATAGATTAAAGGCACATGTCATCGAACTTTCTTATGATATCGGCGACCGAAGCGTCTTTAGATATGCTCAGTTAACTGAAGCCGCCGATTATATTGCTGAGCAGTTTAAGGGGTTAGGGCTTGAGGTTGAGTTTCAGGAATATATCCTTCATGGGAAGCGCGTCAAAAATATCATTGCAAAAAAGATGGGAAGAACAAAGCCTCAGGAAGTGATTATCGTGGGCGCTCATTACGATACCTGTTTTAATCCGGGCGCCAATGACAATGCAAGCGGCGTTTCTGGACTTTTAGAGTTGGCGAGGACGATTACGCCCCGCGAGCACGCTCGGACGTTAAAGTACATCGCCTTCGTTAATGAGGAGCCGCCGTTTTTTAAGACGGAGAATATGGGCAGTTTCATTTATGCTCGGCGGGCTAAAGAGGAAAATGAGGATATAAAGATAGCCGTTATTTTAGAGACTATAGGTTATTATTCGGATAAGCCATTTTCTCAAAGATATCCACCATTCTTGGGGCCGTTCTATCCTAACAGGGCAAATTTTCTTGGGGCGGTTGGAAATTTTTCAACGCGTAGTTGGGTTGACAAGTTCGCCCAGTTATTTAAAAGGCATTCTTCATTTCCGATATGCTCGACGACCCTTTTCGGTTTTATTCCGGGAGTGGATTTTTCTGACCACTGGTCATTTTGGCAGATGGGTTTTCCGGCACTTATGGTTACGGATACTGCCTTTTATCGCTATCCCCACTACCACAGCGATTCAGATACATTTGAGAAGTTGAATTACGAGGGCTTAGCAGCGGTGGTCGAAGGGTTAGTAGAAGTAATATCTGAACTAGCAGGATAAGATGTTATATCTTAACCTTTTAAGTTTTGTTGGGATTTTCGCGCTTATGTTATTGGCGTGGGCATTTTCGACGAATCGGCGCAATGTAAACTGGCGTGTCATATTTTGGGGCGTTGTTTTACAGCTTATATTTGCATTATTCATCTTCCATATTCCAGTAGGTTTTTATTTATTTAGTTGGGTAAACGATGTAGTAATCAAAGTCTTATCGTTTGCAAGTGCCGGGATGTACTTTATCTTCGGGCCTTTATCGGTTGCGCCTGGCGCAACCGGCCCAGGTGGAGAAAAATCTATTGGATTTATCTTAGCTTTTCAGGCGCTGCCTACTGTCATATTCTTCTCGGCGCTGATGGCGTTTTTATATCATATCGGTCTAATGCAGAAGGTCGTGAAATTATTCAGTTTCAGCTTCACAAAACTTATGAAGATAAGCGGAGCCGAGGCGCTATGCACATCGAGCAATATCGTGGTGGGAATTGAATCCGCATTTACAATTCGCCCTTATATCGAAGATATGACTATGTCAGAGTTATGCACCATCCTGACCGCGGGCATGGCTACAATTGCCTCTACAGTTATGGCGATATACGTCGGATTTTTATACACTCAGTTGCCAACGATTGCAGGCCATCTCGTTTCCGCTTCGATTTTAAGTGCGCCGGCAGCGATTGTTATGTCAAAATTGCTCTATCCTGAAAATGAAAGGCCGCTGACATTGGGCAAGATAATAGAGGGCCATTATGAGAAATCGTCCAGTTGGGTTGAATCAATTATCAAGGGCTCAAATGAAGGGGTAAAGCTCTGCGTGGGAATCGTTGCACTTCTACTTGCATTTTTGGGTCTGCTCGCTATGGTTAATTGGATTATTTTAGTTGCGGGCAATTGGTTCGGTTCTTTAATAAATCAGCCGATAGAACTCTCGCTCCAGAAAATCCTCTCTTATTTTTATTATCCTTTTGCCTTTGTGATGGGCGTGCCGATTCAAGATGTAGCAAAGGTTTCAACTTTATTGGGTGAACGCACAATCGTAACCGAACTTGTAGCCTATCAGCATCTTAGCCAATATATTTCAAGCGGGGCTTTAACAGATCCTCGTTCCATTGTAATTACAATATATGCGCTCTGCGGGTTCGCCCACATCGCTTCGCTCGCGATATTTGTGGGTGGCATCTCTGCGCTTGCGCCGAAGCGCGCAAGGGATTTGGCGAGATTAGGATTTCGTGCTTTGTTTGCCGCGACTTTAGCGTGCCTTATGACTGGCACTGTGGCGGGCGTATTTTTCAATTCGGCTCAACCGACGATAATTAAATTTTAAAGGGAGGTCCACCGATGAAATCTCATACCGAATACCTGGTGTTTAACACGAAGAAAAGGCAGGAATTCATAAATATCACTCCGAAGGTTGAGGAAGCGGTTGCAAAAAGCGGGGTAAAAGAAGGTTTATGCCTTGCGAATGCAATGCACATTACCGCAAGCGTATTTATTAACGACGACGAGGAAGGGCTGCATCGGGATTTTTCAGAGTGGCTTGAGAAGTTGGCGCCATACGGAAAAGAAAAATACAAGCATAACTTAACAGGAGAAGATAATGGCGATTCACACTTAAAAAGGACGATTATGGGGCGTGAGGTGGTTGTAGCGATTACGAATGGCAAACTTGACTTCGGGCCGTGGGAGCAAATTTTTTACGGAGAATTTGATGGCCAGCGCCGCAAACGCGTACTGATTAAGATAATAGGAGAGTAGCGCTCCCCTTGCCTTCCTAAGGTTTTCCTGATATACTTTTAGACTATTCATGATAAAGAAGACGCTTATTCTGACGAGGCGCGAGATAGAGAAATTAATAAATATGCGTAAGGCGCTTCGGATTGTTGAAGAAGCATTTGAGGCACATGGGCAAGGCAAGGTTCAGATGCCCGCCAAGATTTATATCCACCTGGATAAGTACCACGGAGACTTTCGCGCGATGCCTGCATACATTGAAGGGATGGAGGCCTGCGGGATAAAATGGGTAAATGTGCATCCCCAGAATAAAAGATATGGCCTGCCTACAGTTATGGCGGTTATAATTTTAAGCGACCCGAAGACCGGTTTTCCACTTGCGATAATGGACGGCACGCACATTACTAATTTAAGGACAGGCGCGGCAGGCGGCATCGCGGCGAAATATCTCGCGAGAAAAAATTCTTCAACGGTCGCTTTGGTTGGGTGCGGCGCTCAAGCGCAAACCCAACTTATGGCTTTGAACGAACTATTTAAGATAAGTTCTGTTAGAGTCTGCGGTTGTCGCCAGCCCCACGCAATCGGCTTTATCAAAAAGATGAAATATTTAGACCTCAAGATGGAGCGTTGTTTAAACATTGAAAATTGCGTGCGTAGTGCCGATATCGTCGTTACAACTACGCCCTCGAGAAAACCTATCGTCAATTCTGAATGGATAGGCCGCGGCGCTCATATAAATGCAATTGGCGCTGATGCGAAGGGCAAAGAGGAATTAGACCCTGCGATACTTAAACGGGCAAAGATAGTAGTTGATGATAGAACGCAAGCCATTCATAGCGGTGAGATAAATGTTCCGATTTCAAAGAAGCTCATAAAAGAAAGCGATATATATGCGACTTTAGGAGAAGTTATAACGGGAAGGGTAAAGGCGCGAACATCGAAAGATGAGATAACCGTATTCGATTCGACTGGGCTTGCGATTCAGGATGTTGCTGTAGCAAACTATGTTTACAAAGAAGCGGTAAGGAAGGGGATGGGAAGTTATGCCAACTTATGAATACGAATGTCAAAGATGCAAACATAAATTTGAGTTCTTTCAATCGATGACGGCGGAAGCCCTAGATAAATGTCCGAAGTGCGGCGGAAAGGCAAAGAGATTAATCAGCGCCGGCGGCGGAATAATCTTTAAGGGTTCGGGCTTTTATGCAACGGATTATAGAAAGGACAAGAAAAGGGAGGAAGGAAAACCCTGCGAAAAAGCAAATCCGAGTTGCCCACCAACTTGTCCTAAAATTTAATGCATGGAATCAAGAAAGATGCAAAACAAAATACTAAATCCGAAATTTATACTTGACAAATGGAGTGCAGTACATACTTAGGATTTCGATATTAGGATTTAGGATTTCCCGAGCGTAGCGAGGGTTCCTATGCGTGTTGCGATGTATTACAGCAACGACGATGTGCGGCTTGAGGAGATGCCGACGCCAAAAATTGGACCTGGCGAACTTTTGGTTCGCGTTATGGCAAGCGGCATTTGCGGCACCGATGTTATGGAGTGGTATCGTGCCAATAGGGTGCCGTTAGTCTTGGGCCATGAAATCGCCGGCGTAATCGAAGAAGTTGACGAGGGAGTTAAACGTTACAAAAAAGGCGACCGCATCTCGGCATCGCATCACGTCCCCTGCAATAAGTGCCACTATTGTTTAAACGGTCATCATACCGTTTGCGAAACCTTGCGAAAGACAAATTTCGACCCCGGCGGATTTGCCGAATTTATCCGCCTTCCAGCTATCAACGTCGAATATGGCGTCTATCCTCTTCCGGAAGAAGTATCCTTTGAAGAAGCCACATTTATTGAGCCGCTTGCTTGTGTTATTCGCGGGCAAAGGTTGGCAGGATTAAAAGAAGGACAAACTGTCCTTATAATCGGAAGCGGAATTTCAGGTTTGCTTCATATACAGATGGCTAAAATAAATGGCGTGGCTCGAATTGTAGCAACGGATATTGTTCGATATCGGCTTGATGCGGCGAAAAAGTTTGGCGCAGATTTTTTATTTGATGCCAAAGAATATACCCCAGAACATTTGCGGCAGATTAACGATGGCCTTCTTGCCGATATAGTGATTTTATGTACAGGCGCAAAATCAGCTATAGAACAAGCGCTGCAATCGGTCGAACGAGGTGGAACGGTTTTGCTCTTCGCTGCGACAGAAAAAGGCTTGACCATTCCGTTATCTATAAATGAGATCTTTTGGCGAGATGAGATTACGCTTACCAGTTCTTATGCTGGGACTCCCCAGGAGCACATAGAGGCGTTGGAGTTAATTCGCGCTCATCAAGTGCGCGTAAAAGATATGATAACACATCGCCTCGGTTTATCAGAGGCTGGAAAAGGTTTTAAACTTGTTGCCGAAGCAAAAGATTCAATTAAGGTCATCCTTGAAAATCAGCGATAGATAGTGTATATTGTTTTTTGTCTTTAATAAATAAGGAGGAACAAGGCAAATGGACTGGGGAATTAAAAATCGCTTAAACCGCATAATTAAATCAGACGGCCGCACAGTTATGCTGGCCGTCGACCACGGATATTTTTTAGGGCCAATCAGCAAATTGGAAGTTCCGCGAAAGACCATAACGCCGCTTCTTGCCTATACGGATGCGCTAATGTTGACCCGCGGCATATTGCGTAACTGCGTGGATGCCACAAATGATATCCCCATCGTCCTTCGAGTATCTGGCGGAAACTCAATCATCGGAAAAGACCTCTCCAACGAAGGGATTACCGCATCGATGAAGGACGCCCTGCGCCTTAATGCGTCGGCTGTTGCCCTTTCTATCTATGTGGGCTCAGAGCACGAGCATCAGACGCTGATAAATTTATCCAAACTTATCGACGAGGGCGAAGAGTACGGAATTCCGGTTTTGGCAGTTACCGCTGTGGGAAAGGAGTTGGAGAAGAGGGACGCCCGCTACCTGGCTTTGTCTTGCCGAATCGCTGCCGAATTGGGCGCCCATTTTATTAAGACCTATTATTGCGAGGAGTTCGAAAAAGTTGTAAAGGGCTGTCCTGTTCCACTGGTCATCGCTGGCGGACCCAAATTAAAGACAGAACTCGATGCCCTGCGGATTGCATATGACGCTATAAAAAGGGGCGCTGTCGGCGTTGATATGGGAAGGAATATCTGGCAGTCCGAACATCCGGTTGCGATGCTCAAGGCGATACGCGCAATAGTTCATGAAGACGCTTCTGTAAAGAAGGCCCACGAGCTATTCAGGAGTTTAAAGGGCAAGGGATAATGACCGCGATGATGAAGTGCTTTTTTGTTTTATTCGTAGCGATTGGCCTTTTTAGTTTCAATGGTCCCATCCGGGGCTTCTAAAGAAGTGAGAAATTTTATTTCCGACGATTTTGGGCAAAAATATGCTATAAAAAAGCAGATTAATTTTCTTGACAAAGCCAATCTATTCTGCTATACTTAATTTACAATTTAATCTCTACGAAAAATCATTTTAGAGAGGAGGTGAAATAAATTGAGAAAGGTTTTTTTGCTTGGATTCATAGCAATGCTGTCTCTTTTCGTCATGTCATCAGTTGCACAAGCAAACCTAATCCAAAATCCTGGATTTGAGAGTGGCAGCACAAACTGGGCATGGTATAAATCAGCCACCCCTCAAACGAACGCAACAAATGCAATTGTTACTGGTGGAGCGCATTCAGGAAGTAAGTATGCTGAGATAGAAATACTCCAGGGTAGCCAGTCAGGTGGAACCACAGGATGGTATCAAAAATTTGGCGGGATTCCAACGCCTTCCACAATGATGTATGTGGATGGCTATATTAAAGTTACAAAAGCAGATCCTACCAGCCCTAATCCCAACCCTGCAGCGGCGTACCTCCAAATAGAATTTTACAGCAGCACCATTCCGAACATAGGCAGCAGAATTTGGGGATATGATATAATAGGCCAACCAGAAGTTACATCAGAGGCAATTGTTGGATGGACAAATGTCTCTGCTTCCGGCAATACGCCTCCTGCGAGTTCAAATCCAAAGTCAATGCAAATACTTGCCCTCGGGGCAGTGCCAGAGTATAACGCTACGGGTGAATTTGGTTGGGATAGTCTCTATGCAGATTATCAGCCCATTCCAGAACCCGCAAGTCTTATATTGCTTGGCTCTGGTTTGGTCGGGATATTGTTTGCAGCGAGAAGGAAAAGATAAAGAGAATTTAACACAAGCCCTGCAACTTCATCCCAGACGAAAATAAGTGGAGGGAAGACAGGGCTTGTTTTTCTGAAGATGAGAAAGAAGCTTTCTAAAGATGAGAAATAAGTCGAGGAAGTTTTATTTGCGTGAATTGGTTTTGGGGTTAGTGCTATTTGTACTACCTTCAACAGCGTATGCCAATTTGCTGTCCAACCCTGGATTTGAGAGCTGGACAACCTATCTGGGAACAGAGGTTCCGATGGTATGGTGGCATATGTTCAATTCAGGCGCCAGTGGCACCAATAACAACATAAATGTGAGCGGCATGAAGGAGAGCACCATAAAGCAGAGCGGAAATTACTCAGGCAAGATGGTCAAAACAAGCTATGGTTGGGGCGGATGGGGGCAAGGGGCTAATATTGCCGCAGGTCAAACCCTATATGCCCATCAACCGATTTATATTTCTGCTCTTACGTGGCTGTCAAGAGCTAGTCTGGAGATAAAGTTCAGGCAGTCTATGGATGGGACCATTACCGGCGGGCCATATAAGGTTTCCCTAAATACAGTGACAAACGGTTGGACAGCGCTTGATTGGTCAGGGACAGCGCCGCCAGGTACAGGTTGGTTTGACTACGTAATTATACTCGAGGATGATGGTCAAGCTTCCGCCCTGAATGCAGCGACAGCTTACTTTGACAATGCCTACTTTGATACCAGCCCCGTCCCAGAACCTACCAGCCTTCTTTTGCTCGGCTCTGGTTTGGTCGGGATATTGTTTGCATCCAGAAGGAAAAGATAAAAATCGAGGTTTTATACTGGCCCTGCATCCACCAACCATTATTTCATTTGTGGATGCAGGGCCAGTTTTTTATAATTAAACCAATTGCGCGCGCGAGCGAAAAGTAGTATAATTTAACCCCGAAGGTTCGGGGTTATTTTTTTATAAAAATATGACGACAAAAAAGTTATTTTTGAAGTTATTTTTAATTCTCGCGTTTTTAATTCCTCTATTTTTTTCTGCTTTTGCTTCGTCTAAAAAAGCCACAGAGGTAAACATCACGGCATCCTCTTCGGAGAGCGAGTTATTATTACCTGAAAATGCCTTCGATTCTGATTACGATACTCGATGGAGCAGTAACTTCCAAGACCCACAGTGGCTTAGGATAGATTTGGGAAGCGTAAAAGTTATCGCTGGCCTTACATTAAATTGGGAGGCGGCATACGGAAAATCCTACGATATTTTACTTTCTAAAAATGGCATAGCCTGGAGACAAGTTTATACTACAACCGAGGGCGATGGAAATACAGACGAGCTCTATTTTAAGAGGACCAAAGCAAGATATATAAAAATTTTAGGTAAAGAAAGAGGGACCTTCTGGGGCTATTCTTTATGGGAGGTCTCAGTGAAAGGGGTCGAGGAAGAGCCGTTGCTGAAGGCCTCTTCCTTTGAGTGGGATAGAGAAGCCGCGAACGCTATGGATGGAGATATAAAGACCGAATGGATGAGCAAAACTAAAGGTGAGGAGTGGATTGTAGTTGATTTAAGGGGACAAAGGGACTTCGGCGGAATTCAGTTAAATTGGGGAGCGGATTACGCAACCTCATATGAGATTTTGACATCGTCGGATGCAAATGTATGGACGAAGGCCTACTCTACGGATAAAGGAAATGGCGGCCGTGACCTCATATATTTTGAGGTAACCCGCGCAAAATACATAAAACTCATTTGTAAAGTTAGCGCAAGGGGAGTTGAATATTCTCTTCAAGAAATTACGCTCAAAGGGCCGGATGAGTCTGCCACGCCGCAAAAACATTACGAGCTTCAAGCCGAGGAATCGCCTAAGGGCTATTATCCGAAATGGATTAATAAGAGCCAAGCGTATTGGACAGTGGCGGGCATCGACGGCGATGAGGCAGAAAGCCTCTTGTGTGAAGACGGGACTATCGAACCCTATTTTAAAAGTTATTCTTTAATGCCATACCTCTATATTAATGGCAAACTCATCACCTCAGAAGATTCGAAGGTAACCCAATCGTTAGAAAAAGGATATCTACCCATCCCATCGGTAAGATGGGATTATAACGGAATAATTTTAAATCAGAGGTTATTTGCGTCTGGCGAACGAGGAAAATCCGCGACCTATGTTTGGTATACGTTGGGGAATAATAGCAAAGAAGCAATCGTCGGCAAACTCTATCTTACGATAAGACCGTTTCAGGTAAACCCGCCTTGGCAGTACGGCGGGTTATCCGAGATTCACAGTTTAGAATACGATGCTGAGGAGACGCCAACTGTTAAGGTCAATGGAAAAGTGGCGATTTCTTCGCTTACTAAGCCAGATAATTTTGGAGCGCTTACCTTTAAGGAGGGCGATGTCGTTAATATTATAGAAAATGGAACTGTCCCAACCAATAGAAGCGTAAGCGACGTGGATGGCTTTGCATCCGGCGCGTTAGAGTATAATTTCAATTTGGAAGCTGGTGCAAAAGCGAATTTCTCCTACATAATTCCGCTCTATAGCGAGACGCCACAAGTGCCTCCCCAAGGCGAAGGAATAGAAAAATATTTCGGCGAACAACTTCAAAAGGCGATAACGTATTGGGAGTCCAAATTGGATACGATAGAGATTGATATTCCTGATGTCGAAATAGTAAATGCCCTGAAATCTAATTTGGCATACATCTTAATAAATAACGATGGCGTAAGGCTTCAACCTGGCTCGCGGAATTATAAAAGGGCGTGGATGCGAGATGGCGCGATAATTGCGGCCGCCCTTTTAAGGATGGGCTATACAAAAGAGGTTAAGGAATTTTTGGATTGGATTGCAAGCCAGCAACTTCCAGATGGCATGGTCCCATTTATCCTCGATGAAGATGGGATGCCTGATTGGACGAGGGATTGGAAGGAGTATGACTCCCAAGGCGAATTTATATATGCTATCCTGGAATATTACAATTTCACAAAGGATAAAAAGTACTTAGAAGAGAAATTGCCGGCCGTTGAAAGCGCTTTAAAATTCTTAGTGAACTTAAGAGGGCAGAGGCTGACCGAGGAATTCAGGGATGGCCCTCCAGAGAAAAGGATTTTCTACGGGATACTTCCAGAATCTAATAGCCACGAGGGCTATTTCCCCGCGCAACACAGTTATTGGGACGATTTCTGGGCGCTAAAGGGCTTCAAGGATGCTAGGACTATCGCGAAGATTTTAGGAAGAAAGGACCTGATTAAATGGATAGATGCCGAAGAGGCAGATTTTCGAAAGAGCGTATATGAGTCGATAAAACTGGTTATGAAGGTAAAGAATATAAATTATATCCCTGGCTGCGCAGAGAAGGGAGATTTTGATGCTACCTCAACCGCGATTGCGATATACCCCTGCGAGGAATATGAGAGCTTGCCTCAGCCGCAACTAAATAACACTTTTAAAAAATATTACACCGAGACATTTCTGCCAAGGTTGAAAGAGAATTGGAAGGGCGGCTTTACGCCATATGAGATAAGGTCGATATCATCGTTTATTTTTATGGGGCAGAAGGAAAAAGCCCTTAATATGTTAAAATATTTTCAAACTGTAAAGCGGCCGCGCGAGTGGAACCATTGGGCTGAGGTGGTCTTCAGCGCGTATCGCCATCCCCAATATATCGGCGATATGCCACATACCTGGATTGGCGCAGAATATATAAATGCTGTACGAAACCTGTTCGTCTACGAGGAATTAGATAAATTGATTTTAGCAGGAGGGATACCTTCAGAATGGGCCACGAGGGAAGGGGGGATATCCATTAAAAATTTTCCCACATATTATGGAGTTATAAACTATACAATAAAGCAAGGCAAGCGTGGATTAGAATTAAAGGTTTGGGGAGACGCTAAGCCGCCGAAGGGCTTTCTATTTAAATCTCCGGTATCTAATAGGGAAGTTACATTTTCAAAATTGCCCGCTAATATAGTTATCTCTGAATGAGGAAAAGAAAAATCAGGAGTACGGCATGTCCAAATATATAATGGCGATTGACCAGGGGACAACCGGCACAACGGTTATGATATTTAATCGAAGGGCAGAGGTTGTCTCAAGCGGCTATAGTGAGATTCAGCAGTATTATCCAAAGCCAGGATGGGTTGAACACAATCCCGATGAGATTTGGCAGACGACGTTAAGCGTCATTAAACAAGCGTTAGAGAAAGGGCGGATTGAATCTAATGAGATAGCAGCAATCGGGATTACGAATCAGCGCGAAACCACTGTGTTATGGGATAGAACAACCGGCAGGGCAGTTTATCCTGCAATAGTATGGCAGTGTCGACGGACAAGCGAGTTGTGTCAACGCCTTAAAAGTGAGGGTTTAAAGGAGACATTTCGTTCAAAGACAGGGCTTGTTATCGACCCATATTTTTCCGGCACGAAGATTAAATGGTTGCTTGAGAATGTAAATGGATTGCGCACAAGAGCGAGAAGCGGAAAGATTCTCTTCGGGACAATAGATACCTGGCTCATCTGGAAATTGACTGGCGGCGCAGTTCACGTAACCGATTTTACAAATGCCTCGCGCACTCTGATATTTAACATCGTAACGAAAAAATGGGATGCCCAACTACTTAAAATATTAGGAATACCTCAAACTATACTTCCCGATGTAAAACGTTCCAGTTATATTTTTGGAAAGACGGCAAAGATATCTCCCCTTTGCGAGGGGATACCGATAGCAGGGGTCGCAGGTGACCAGCAGGCGGCGCTTTATGGTCAGGGCTGTTTTTTTTCAGGCGAGATTAAAAATACATACGGCACCGGCTGTTTTCTATTAATGAACACCGCTGATAAATTCGTGAAGTCAAAGCGCGGACTCCTTACGACATTGGCTTGCGATGGAATGGGAAGGCCAATTTACGCACTTGAAGGTTCTGTATTCATTGCTGGTGCAGCGGTCCAATGGCTACGCGATGGATTAAAATTGGTTAAACGCTCAGCCGAGACGGAAAGATGGGCAAAATCAGTTCGCGACAATAACGGTGTTTATTTTGTCCCTGCGTTTGCGGGATTAGGGGCACCTTATTGGGAGCCTGAAGTAAGGGGCCTAATCTGCGGTTTGACGCGCGGCGCAACCAAAGGACATATTATTCGCGCAACGCTTGAGGCAATCGCTTATCAGACGAAAGATGTCGTTCGTGTGATGAAACAGGAAGCGCATAAAGATATAAAATCGCTTAAGGTCGATGGCAAGGCCTGTCGCAACAATTTTTTGATGCAGTTTCAGGCGGATATCTTGAATTGCAAAATAGTTCGCCCGAAGATGGTCGATTCAACCGCCAAGGGCGCAGCGTTTTTGGCAGGCTTGGCAGTTGGATTTTGGAAGACCCCGACCGAACTTAAAGATATGCAAGTAGTCGATAAAGAATTTTATCCTAAGATAAGCGTTCGAGAGCGGGGAAAATTATATAGCGGTTGGTTAGAGGCGATTAAAAGGGCAAAAATAGGGACACATCCCATTTATTAAATGATGTGTTCCTGATATCAAAAGTGAAACGCGATACAGATAGATTAAAGTCAGATGAGTTTGACCTTCTCGTAATAGGTGGAGGGATAAATGGCGCAGGCATTGCCCGCGATGCGAGCCAGCGCGGTTTAAAAGTTGCCCTCGTAGAAAAAGACGATTTCGCAAGCGGCACAAGCGGGAAAACTACAAAGTTAATTCACGGCGGCATAAGGTATCTCGAGCAGTTGAATTTTCATCTTGTTCGCGAATCCTTAAAGGAGCGCTCGATAATTCTAAACCTTGCGCCCCATTTAGTAAGGCCCTTGCAATTTATCATCCCCGTCTATAAAAATGACCCACGCCCTTTAAATTTGATAAAGGTGGGGACAGCCCTTTACGATTTCCTTGCCGGAAGGGCAAAGATAAGGCCACATCGTATTTTAAAATCCGAACAAATACTTAATATGGAAAGTGCCCTTAAAAAAGAAGGGTTAATTGGCGGTGCGCTTTATTTCGATGCGCAGGTGGATGACGTCCGTTTTTGCTTAGAGAATATAATGTCAGCGGCTGAGTATGGTGCAGCAGTTGCAAACAGGTGCGGTGTAATCGGATTTATAAAAGACTCCGGCGCCGTAAAAGGAGTAAAAGTCTACGATAGCATTGCTCATGAGACCTTCGAAGTAAAAGCAAGGGTTTTAGTAAATGCAACGGGCCCGTGGACAAACTACATTCTTAAATTAGAAGACCCAACTGCTCCACCGCTAATCAGGCCCACCAAAGGCATTCATATAATTTATCCAAAGCTTATGAAGGATAACGCGGTCGTTCTGTCAGCCCATCGTGATAAAAGGATATTTTTTATTATACCCTGGCGCCAGATGTCGTTAATCGGCACGACAGATACCGATTACGCTGGCCTGCCGGACGATGTTTCTACTGATGAGGAAGATATAGAGTATTTATTGGGCGAGGCATCTCGCGCCTTACCAAAAATTAAATTTAATTCAACGGATATAATAGCCACATACGCGGCTTTAAGGCCACTTATAAAAGAAGAGGGCAAGGCAGCGTGGCAGGTCTCGCGCGACCATATTATTGTTGAAAGCGAAAGCGGACTTACCTCCGTCGCTGGTGGAAAATATACAACGTATCGTTTGCTTTCAGAGCAAGTGGTTGACAGAGTTGTAAGGAGGCTATTCCCAACAAAGTTTGAGCGTTGCAAGACAGATGAGACGCCTTTACCCGGCGCCACCTCATCTTTGCCTGCAACTTTAGAACTCGCCTTAAAGTACGACATTGATGAAAATATCGTTGAAAATTTAATTGGGATGTGCGGCTCGCGAGCAAAGGATGTTTTAGATTTGACAAAAAAAGAGCTGCGTCTAAAAGAAAGGATATGCCCCCACCATTTGCATATAAAGGCGCAGGTTCGCTATGCGATTGAGGACGAGATGGCTTTGACCTTAAGAGATATTCAGATGCGCCGTTTGCAAACTACATTAAGCCCCTGCCGCGGTTTAGATTGCAGGGATGCGGTTCTCTCCTGCGGCAATTTGATTAGAGATTAGCTTGAAATTTAAGTCTCGCTTGGCAAAATGCCGATTTTCGTCTTCGCCGCACCGCTCGTTCGCCCCTGCGAGGCAAACTTCGCTCAGCGAATCTT
>CAZUZR010000021.1:0-21523 GCA_964625025.1 uncultured Planctomycetia bacterium
ACGGAGGGTACCCTCCGTTATTACTTAAAAGACGCTCCATTTTCCTCTTGGTGGAGCTGAGGGGGATTGAACCCCTTACCTCTTCCATGCCGAGGAAGCGCTCTCCCAAATGAGCTACAGCCCCACAAATTTTAAATAATAACATTTGTGCGTTCGTTCGTCAATACAATTGACAAAGCCGACTGTAAATGTTATAGTTTATACATCTTCGAATTTCCTACTGAAAATGAAAAATAAACTAATTATAATAACCATTTTTTTGTCATTAGCTTTACTAGCTACCCTCGGCTTCGCCAAAAAACCGCAGGTTGACGTAATCCAAATCAAAGGGCCGATAAACCCGATAATCGCCCAGCATACTATAGACGCAATCGAGGCTGCTGAGAAGAAATCCGCCGAATGCCTCATAATCGAAATTGATACTCCAGGCGGACTTGAATCATCTATGCGGCAAATCGTTCAAAGGATATTGACCGCATCTGTCCCCATAGCTGTCTATGTTGCTCCATCGGGCGCAAGGGCGGCTTCTGCCGGTGCTTTCATAGTCTTAGCAGGCGATGTCGCCGCAATGGCAGAAGGCACAACAATAGGCGCCGCACATCCGGTCGAGATAACAGGACAGAAAGCATCCGATAAAGTCACAAATGATGCCGCCGCATTTATGCGAACAATTGCGGAAAAGAAAGGCAAAAACACCAAGTTAGCAGAAGATATCGTCGTAGAATCTACTTCCCTGACGGAAAAAGAAGCGCTGGAAAAAAGAATTATAGATTTAATCGCAACCGACCGTGACGACCTGCTTACAAAAATCGACGGCAAAAAGATAGAAAAAGGCCTTAAAACATTTCAACTTAAAACAAAGGATGCTGAAGTTGCTTTCAGGGAACTCAATCCTTTAAAAAGACTACTTCACAGCGTCACAGACCCAAATATCGTTTATATATTGCTAATCATCGGTTTTTATGGAATAATATTTGAGCTGTCGCACCCTGGAACTTCCGTCTCTGGAATCGTAGGCATAATCTGCCTCATATTGGCATTCTACGGATTGGGTTCGCTCCCTGTAAATTACGCTGGGCTTTTTCTAATAATATTCGGGGTTATCTTATTTATCCTCGATATAAAAGCACCGACGCACGGCTTTTTGACATTGGGCGGAATAATTGCACTTACGCTCGGCTCATTCGTCCTTTTTAAATCCGGCGAATTGTTCATAAAACTTTCAAAAGCGTTGGTGGCGACGATGGTTGTATCTACGACAGGCCTTTTGGGTTTCATTCTTCCTTTCATCCTAAAAGCGCAAAAGCGAAAAGTATCCTCTGGAACGGAAAGCTTAGTTGATGCTATCGGCGAAACAAAAACTGAACTTTCGCCGAAAGGAATTGTCCACGTAAGCGGTGAAGATTGGTATGCCGAGGCGCAAGGCGGTGATATAAAAAGTGGAGAAAAGGTAAAGGTAATTTCGGTTGATGGACTGATTTTGAAGGTTAAAAAAAGGGAGGTGACATAAATGGAAACAGTAGGACTTATGACTTTCTTTTTGGTGCTTTTTGGCATCATCGTCTTGGTAAACTCGATTAAAATCGTAAGGGAATACAAGCGTCTCGTCGTATTCAGACTGGGGCGTTCAATCGGACAGAGAGGTCCGGGAATCGTATTTCTGATTCCGATTGTTGACCAAGCAGTCTGGGTTGATTTAAGAGAGTTATTCCTTGAGATACCGCAACAGACCTGCATCACGAAGGATAACGCCCCTATTTCCATAGACTTCTTAATCTATTGGAAGGTGACAGACCCTGGACGAACCGTCATTCAGGTTGCGAACTTCGCCGCAGCATCACAGGGGATTGCAACTACTACATTAAGGGCAGTCGTTGGCGATATTCCCTTGGACGATGTTCTGGCAAAACGAGAGCAGAGAAATCAGGTCCTTCGTCAGAAGTTAGACGAAGTTACCGAGCGCTGGGGCGTAAAAGTTACAACCGTTGAAATTAGAGAAATCATGCCGCCGAAAGATGTCTCGGATGCGATGATTAGGCAGATGTCCGCCGAAAGGACGCGTCGCGCCGTCGTAACCGAAGCGGAAGGAACCAAAGCCGCCGCAATAACCGTTGCGGAAGGTGAAAAACAGGCTGCAATTCTGAAAGCCGAGGGCGACAGGCAATCTGCTATTTTAAGGGCGGAGGGCTTTTCGCTTGCGCTAGATAAGATTTTCTCGGTCGCTAAAAACGTGGACTCAAAGACGCTTTCGCTTCAATATCTTGAGACGCTAAAATCGTTGGGCCAAAGCCCTGCGACGAAATATATCTTCCCTATGGAATTTTTCAATCTCATCGAGCCGTTTGTGAAGCATTCCAAAGAAGCCTTGAAATAAAATCCCGCTTTTGTGCCGAGGTGTCGGAATTGGTATACGATCCGGTCTCAAAAACCGGTGACCGTAAGGTCGTGAGGGTTCAAGTCCCTCCCTCGGCACCATCGCTTTCGCCCTACTTAAAAACTAACCTAAACCTTTAAGTAAAATTTTTGAAAGAAAATTATGCCTCCTTGCGTCTTATATTGCAGAAGGAGAGGAAAAACATACATGTCAGACTTAATTTCTCCAGAGGTAATTGCCTCAAAAATTTTAATCATTAGAGGCAAGAAGGTAATTCTCCACCTTCGTCATCCTTTTAAAACCTGCCCTTAATCCTATCTGAAATTTCTTCGTCTTTTTCCTTAGAATGACGGCGTAAGGAACTCAAAACCATAATGAGCGTGCGGGCATTCTCACTTTCAAAAACCCATTTAAGCCCAAGGATAAGGGCCGCCACCAAAAATTGTACAAAATACCTTGGAAAGATAAAAGACATAGTAAATGCCAAGGCCGTTGCAAAAAGCCAGAGATTTTTCTTAAGGCGCTTATTTTTGCTGTTCAATTTTGCTATTCCTTTCGCTTTATTAATCAACTCTTTAGTTGAATCGGGCAAGTTCATCTCTTTATATAATTTATCACCTAAATATGCGGTCCTTAAATTTTCAAGGCAAAGATGACAGGCCGCAATATGTTTCTCTATAACTTCCGTCTCTGGCTCACTAAGCGTGCCATTTAAATACGCCGATAGTGCCGCCTCATCAGGACAAACTATCTTATCTAACTTTATCTTTGACATATTCTCTTTCATATAATTATAGACGAAAAATTGAATGCATTTCTTTCAAAAATCTTCAATGCCTTTTTGCTTTAATTTTTCCTTCAGTTCCTCTTTCGTCCGGGCTATTATTGTCGAAACCGTATTTATCGGCAATTTTAACGTTTCGGCGATCTCGCGATGCTTCATGCCATGAAGGAGATTTAATGAAATTACCATTTTCTCTCTTGGCGCAAGTACTTCTAATGCGGCGTTTAATATGGCGCGGATTTCGTTTAAGTGCGACTGCCTATTTGGATTTCCAGTACGCGCAGGCAACAAATCTGCTAAAGTTTTTCCTTCGCCTTCTCCATTAGATATTACCTCCTCAAAAATGGAAATTGCCTTCGGCGGCATCTGCCGTTTCATCCTCCTAAAATAATCTATTGCGGCATTGCTCGCCACCATCGCAATCCATCCTGCAATCTTGGTTTTATCTTTAATCTGCGCAAGTTTATTGGCAGACCATAATGAAATAAAAACTTCCTGATGAATGTCCTCAACATCATCGCCGTCGAAATTATATCTAAATCTCGTCAGGCGGTCTCGTATCGCCCACAAAACAAGTTTAGAATACCTCTCGACAAAGATATCCCAGGCATGTTTATCTTTCTTGATGCAACTTTCGATTAATTCTTGGTCGGAGGGCTTGTCTGGGTCAGCGAAATCCATAACTTTATTCTTTCGGCTTTATCCCGCCCTTGTGCGCAAGCCCCGCTCTTGCGTGCAAGGGCGGGGCAAGGGCAGGATTCAATCTCTCCTCAAAGGCCTTTGCTGTAACAGGCATCTTTTCTTTGAATATCTGAAGTGCCGCCTTTGCATATTCTCGCATCTCGTATTGGGCGGATTTGTCGAGGCGTAGGGTAAGAAAATTCATCAGTGAACGGGCGTTTACTGTCCAATAGTAAAGCGTATAAACCGATAACGGCAAAACTCCCCTGGCTTGCTCTCGTTTTACGCCGGCACTTACTAACGCTTCGTATACAGCGAATGTCTCATCGATTGATTTTTTATATTTCCCCAACGCCTCGCCCGTTAAATTCTCCAGAGTATAATAATCCTTCTTCGCGAGGCAATATCTAAGGGACATCTCATCATAACTTCCTATTCTATGCCGCATCCACTGGCGAGCAACGAATATCGGACATTTCACATCGAAGGTAAAATAGGCGTGTTCAAAGGGCGTGCCGTGGCCTTTTAAAATAAGATGGCGGACTAATTTCGCGTCGGATTCCTCTCCTTGCGGCTCGCTTAAATAACACCTTCGCGCCGCTTGAATGACCGCCTTATCCGCTCCCATAAAATCGACGAGCGCAAGGTATCCGTTGTCTAAAACCTTTAATTTAATCAGGTCCATTCTATTTATTTTCTTCTCTTAATTTTTTAGGCAGGCTTGTTTGCCTCGGGCAGATTATATTTTTTGTCTTCTCTTTCTTCTCGTAACATTCGGGACAATTGTAGATGGGCTTAGCCAATGTCCTATCATAGCCTGGCGCTACCACTACCCTTCTTACCTCAGGCACATCGCGCCCGCATGTATCGCATTTCATATCAAAACCTCTCTTTATAATAATTTTATCACTTCGTAAAATTTTTGCAAGGAAAATCGGGGACGGTCCTTGTGCTAATCCCAAATGTAGCAACTTCGCAAGAGATTCCTTGGGATGCCGAAGTTACTTTGATAAAGATGCTTCCTTCAGCATCGGGAAAGTGTCCCCCTATTTCCCCGCCCTCCTGCTTAAATACCCGCCTGTCAGGGCATCTATCTGGGCGGTGAGCTCCTCTATCTTAAGTTCTCTTTCTTGATAAGTGGGGCTTGTCTTATCTGGGTATTTTATAAGTTCGGCTTGAAGGCGCTTCCTTTCGAAATAGGCCTGGTTTAGCTGAGTTAATACGTCGTTTCGAAGTTGGACCATAAGTTTTGACCTTGAGTCTATAGAGGTCTGGTCATCGTTGTAGATGAGGTCGCCTAAGTCCCATTTTAAGGAGACGTCCCAGCCATAGCTTTCATCATCAGGGCCTATCGTGAAGGTAGTTTTGCCACCTGAGGTAGAAGAGGCGATTGTGCGATATATGTCCTTGTCGTAGCCAACGCTTACCTCCGGGAGGAATGCTTTAAATGCGGCTTGCCTTCGCCAATTTACTATCTTATCGGGGTTTACCTCGGTATATCTTATGGCGGCGCGCTGGAGTTCTAATATGGAGGGCTCAGCTATTACAGCTTCGTGTGATTGAGCGGCTTTTTGCTCGGCGGCGGGTTGCGATTGCGCTGGCCCTTGCGCGTAAGAGGTTAGCGCAAATAGGATGAGCAGCGGCTGCATTATAACGATGTATTTAGCGAACTTCATCTTTCATAATCTCCTTTCCAAGGAAAAGACGTTGAATTTATAAATTTTCTTTCAGAAAAATAAGTTCCAGGGGGCTAAAGATTATTACCTTATATCTTTAACTTTGACGCCTTTTTTAAAAGGCCTAGCTTCTTTAGGGATTAAGGCAATATAATATTACAATGGATGGGGATTGTCAAATAAAATATTTTGCTATTTTGTAGTAAAATTTAAAGGGCTATCAGTCGCGACCTTTGACCATTTGGGATGTTATACTTCTGCTTACCGGAAGGTGGGTTTTAGGGACACTCCATTTAAAGTAGCCTTAAAGTAGCCTGTCCCCTTAACCCTCGTAACCCTCGTCCCCATTATTGCACGGGGCGGTTAATCCAGCCCTCAAAATCTATTGAGCCGGTGATCTCTTGTTTGACGACGCCAATTCTTTCGGCGACATAGGGGTGGGCGCGGAAGAAGGATTTTGGCCGTAAAGGTTTATTTCTATGAACCTGTCTCAAAGTCTCCAAAAAAGTAACAATCGCATTTGGGTCATAGCCGGCGGCTGTTGTATATTTTACGGCTCGCCTGTCCGCCTCAAACTCATCTTCTCTTGAATAAGCCGTCATCAAGGAGACTAACGCCAAGTTTGCTCCTCTTTTGAATTCCCTATCGGTATTAGCACCTGCGGCTAATATCATAAGAAGAGTGGATGTTAATCCTGTTTGAAGTTTCTGCACAGAGTGGCGTGCTGCAATATGGCCGATTTCATGAGCGATAACCCCTGCAAGTTCGTCATCGCTCTTTACCTCTTCGATTAAACCTTTATTTACATAGACCCATCCGCCAGGCAGCGAAACCGCATTTACTTCATCGTCGTCTAAAACCTTAAAATGATATATCAATTCTTTTCTATCGCAAACCTCAACCAATTTCTGACCAACTCTTTCGACGCGCTCCTGCATCTCTTTATTCTCGGCGAGCCCGAACTTCTCTTCAATTTTCTTCGCAATTGCGTCCCCCATAGCGACTTCTTTTTCGGTTGAGACTAAAATTAAGTCTTGTTTGCCAGTTGCGATGTTATATTCAGCCGAAGCATATGGGCAGGCTAAAAAAATGGCAAATAAAGTTACGACCGAAATTATTTTCATCCTTATCTTCCCTTATAAAAAAGTTTCAGAACGCTTAAGGATATAACAGCAACCCCCGCGCAGATTAAGAATGCCGCTCTAAAACTTAAACCTTGCGCCAGCGCCCCAAAGGCAAATGGCGAGACCATAGACGCCAAACCATAAATAAATGAGAAGCTTCCCAAGGTCTGCCCCCGCGCATCCGCAGGTGCCAAATCCGCAACGATAGCCCGCCGCGAGGCAATCCAGAGCGAATCGAATATGCCATAAATTATAAATGGCACAATCGCCCACCATGCATTTGGCACAAACGCTAATGCCGCTAATGATATTATAACGAGTATCATCGCGAGGCTCAATGCATTTGATTTTCCAAATTTATCGGCTAATATTCCTCCGGGATAAGCGGCAAGAAAATGCGATAACGAATAAAGGATAAATACCAATCCGCCCACGAATACCGTCCCATCGGGCAAGGTATATACATAAAATTGCATCATCTGAACTGTGGTCGCAGCAATCGCCAGAAGGCAGTTCGCAACAGTAACTATAACTAAATCTTTATTCTTAAAATACGACTTAAGCCCATCAAAAAATCTTTTAATCTCGCTGCCTGTGGTCCTCTTTGTAGAAAGCGTCTCCTCCAATCCCTTAAAAATAATCAATGAACTTATAAGCGTAGGTATCGCAGCAAATAGAAACAGCCAGCGGTAGGAAGCCTCTGAAAAATTTACCTTAAAATTTAACGCGCCAAGCGTAATTAAAGAAAGGATAACTATACCAACTGCAGGGCCCAAAGCAGAACCGATTGTGTCAACCGCCTCGAGCAGCCCAAACGCCTTTCCGCGCATCTGGGGCTCCACAGAATCCGTAATCGAGGCCTCGCGCGCAGGGTCGCGTAGCGAACGGCCTATCTGTCGTAACATTCGTATGGGAATTAGGTGAACCCAAAATGTAGCAAAGGTCAAAAAAAGACGCGATATCGCTATCAGGATATATCCAATGATAACTGGCTTCTTACGCCCAATCCTATCTGCAATTGCGCCAGTTACAACTCGTAAAATCCTGTTTATCGCCTCGGCAGAAGACTCAATCAAGCCATATTGAAGTGGGCCCGTACCTAAAAATGTCCTCGCAAAAAATGGCAGATACGGCGCGTACATCTCCTCGCCGGTATCATTCAGCATCGCCGCAAAACCGAAGGCCTTGAGATTCTTCCTGCTTATGCCTTTAAAGGGGAATATTTTCATCCCATATAAATTAACATATTGCAAAATTTAAGTAAAGTATTTATAATAACGAAAGTACCCCCCCTGCAACGCAGGGGCGGGGTATAAGGAGTTTTTATTGAAAAAAGGGCTATATTTAATTTATGTTTCGGTTTTAATCTTTGCGCTAAATGGCTGTGCGAAAGAAAGGCCTGTCAAAGAAGTCCTCGCAACTATAGACAATTACACTTTATATGCAGAGGACTTCCTCGCTGAGGCGCAATTATATCCCCCTTCGTATCGGGAGAAGTTAACCAAGGAACAAATCTTAGATGATTTGATTCAAAAGAAAATCCTGCTTTTAGAAGCGCAGCGCCAGGGCCTTGATAGGGACCCGGCGTTTATGAAGATGGTCGAGCATTTCTGGGAGCAAAGCCTCTTGAGGTCTTTGTTAGAGAAAAAATCTAAAAAGATATTATCTACTATACAAGTGCCCGAAGAAGAGCGAAGCCAAAAGGCAAGCCAGATGATGCAAGGGTGGGTCGAAGATTTAAAGGTGGGCGCAAAGATTCGAATAAATAAGGAAGCACTTGAAAAGATAGACTTAAAATGAGTCGAACGGCAGACACAAAAAACCGAAGAAGAAACTATTTCATAAAGAAGGGATTTCAGGCAAAATTCATCCTAAAATTCTGCCTGCTTGTAATATTAGCCTGCGCGCTTATGAGCGGATTGGCATATCTCCTCTCGAGCAAGACCGCCACTACGAGTTTTGAGAACCTGCGCCTCATCGTAAAGAGCACATCCGATTTTATACTTCCTACGTTAATCTTAAGCAGCCTCATAGCGATAATCTTCATAAGTACAGCAACTATAATAGTTGTCCTTTTCATATCCCATCGCATTGCGGGGCCACTTTATCGCCTCGAAAAATCATTGGTTGAGATTGGAAAAGGCAATTTAGCGGTTGATGTCCGTTTGAGAAAAACCGATGAAATCAAAGCGCTCGCTGCGAGCGTCAACAATATGATAAGAAATTTAAGGGACCCGATTTCCTCTTCTCAGGTTAAAATAAGCGAGTTGGAAAATGAAGTCTCCCATTTAAGAGGCGAGTTGGAACGCAAGGGGATTGCCGAAAATGAGATTGACCAAATATTGAAGCCCATTCAACAAAAAATTCAACAAATAAAACACGGGCTATCTTATTTCAAGATTTCCTTAATTGCGATATTGCTTATTTGTCTATTGCCTATGTTAGGCGCATACGCCCAAGTTACAAACGCTGTGGAATTGGGCAGTGGTGAATGGACAATCACCAAAAGCTATTTCTGTACAATATATTTTAGATACGATGTTAATATAGATGCTGTAAATAAAAAAATTGACACTTATAGAATTGATTACGGGCTTGCAATGAAACCGCAGCGCTTGGGCGAGGCAATTGCGGATATAGTCGCCTACAAATTCGACCTTATATTCTTGAAGGTGCAAGAACTCTTGGATATGAGGCCGAAGGATATACATTTTAATGCGAAAATCTATCGCGACCAAAACGATTTAGACATAGTCTATATGGAGATTTTTAACGAGGAGAATAAATTTATCGCCTTTTATGTCTTTAAACTAAATACGCTCTTCGCAAGCGAGAATAAAATATCAGCAGATATCTTAGCCCATGAAATCGCCCACTGCATAGTCGACCATTACTTTTCTGTCATCCCGCCTAAGAAGATAGCCGAGATGATAGCGCAATACGCGGACTTACACTTGCGAGACTAAATTACTTGAATTCCCTAACAACTCACCTTTCCAGCCTCTTCCAATAATTACTTTTATTGTTCAGCCTCTTTTACCAACTTTAACTTCGCAAGCGCAAAACCTTTTGAGTAGCCCTCCTCATAAAACGGCATAAAGAAGAGGTTAAATTTGCATTTACCGGTATTGTCCTTTCTATCGTAATCGTGCACCGCAATTGAAAAATTTATCTCGGTTTGCGCCTTGGGCTCTATATTTAAAACCTTAAATGGAATCCTTGCTCTGAGCTCATATCCATTTTGAGATGGCTGTGCCTGCATTTCTATCTCTTCGTAGTCCTGCTTCTGAAACCAGGCATATTTTATGGGTGCGCCATCTTTTCCCGAAGGCGCAAATCCGAATTGGAAATGTGAGGGATTGCCCCACTCAAGTAATTTATCTTCGGGCGGCGTTATATATATCTCGACGCAATCTTGTTTATAAAGATTTTGAGGGGCTTCCTCTGCGACGACCTCGTTATCTTTAACCATTATCAAGAAATATAGATTATCCTCATCCCAGGTAACATTAAAATCACAATCTAAGTCCTCGGGATATTTCGTAATCGCTCCAAATTCTAATGTCTTCTCTGGAGACAAACTGTAAAACTCATCCTTTTCAGGCAATCCCTTTTCATACCTTGCAGTAATTAAAGGCGGCTCCTCAGGCTTCAACTCCATTTCTCCAACCTCAAAACCTACAAGCTGCATTGCCTTTTGGATATATTTGTTCTTCATAAAATATTCCCAAACGATGCCCGTAAGATAATTTTCTATCATAATCAAAATCGGCCCCTGGTCTATGCCGATTGCGATATCTGAATACCAATCTTTATCTCTATTAAAACTATCTACAAATCCATATTTTCCCCAAACATGTTCTTTATAATTCTGGTACATATATCGCAAGGCGCTGATACACTCCTTGGGAGCAAATGGAACCGAGCCACCTGCAGCTGTAAAAGCAACTGTGCCGTCGTAATTCGCATAGCCAGGCGGCGCTCCATAGGCACGATATCCTGCCGGCGACTCACACGCAGTAAGCCCCCAAGAATTTTCATTAAATGTCTTCGAGTTATCTTTATTGTCTATGCAGAATTGCCTGTTGGCTAACGTAGCATTGACCGAGGATTTGAAATAATCCGCATGCCTATCGTGTCTGTTCCTGAAGTCAATCCAGATATGGGAATATTGATGCGTAAATAACGGCGGCGAAGCGATAGAGGTATAGCCCTGATAACTGAAGATGGGCCTTCTTATCTTATCCCAGGCAGAGGCTGGGATTGGATGAGTTGGCGAGCCAATCGCAAGAAGATACAGAATCGACTCTTCTCCATATTTATTCCAGCGGTGTTGTAGAAATCCTTTTTCTGGCGTCCAGCCCATACACAATGTATCGCCTTCTGCCAACATCCAATTCCACTCCACCCTTTCATAAATACCTTCCGCGAGTTCCTTTATCTCACCACCAAAATATTCTCCGGCGAACAATGCTCCACCCAGAAATAAAGCGGTGTCGATGGAAGACAGCTCACAATTCCAGACCCTCTTGCCATCATTCATACCAACGAAATGGTAAAAGAAACCATGGACATTTTCCATCTTATCCCTGAAGAAAAGAAGCGTATTTAATGTCCGCTCAAGGCCCTCCTCTCTTGTGAGCCAACCCTTCTCAATGGCGATGGGATAACTTGTCAGGGCAAAACCAACTGCTGCAATTGAAGCAACTTTAGAGGTATCGTCTTTAAAATTGCTCGCCTTATCCTTGGTAAGGCCTGTTTGGGGATTTGTCTCCACCCAGAAATAGACAAAAGCCTTTCTCTGCAACAACTCCAAGAATTCTGTATCAGATAGTTTTAAGATATCTGGCCTTGAGATGTTTCCTCGGTTTGTTTTGTAGATTTCAGTTAGAGGCTTATCCAATATCGCCTCCTTTGTAAAATATATATCATCTACATATAAAGTGCCCTCCTTTGCGGAAACCTTCCAATCCTCAAATACGAGGACCAATTCCTCCATATTATCGAATTTTGTCATGCCCCTAAATTTTTCCAAGGGGATGACAAATTGTTTCCACTCCTTATCTATATCTGTGAGATAATAAGTCCCGCGTCTTCCAACTGCATTTTTCAACTCTATTTTAAAATTTTTAGTAAATCCCTTTTTTTCATCGCCCTTAACCCAAAGGGCCAAATATTTATATCCGCTCAAATCTATGTTTCCCAACTTAAACCAGATTCCATTATAAGCCGTATTAGGGGAATCGACATCGTAATCTATCTTCAAGGCATAGCCGCTTGTTCCCCTTTTAATCAAGGGCGTGAAGGAATCATAACAACCTTGCGTATCATCGCTTGGGTCTTTACTCCAAGCGCCAAATTCGCCTAAGGGACCTTTATTTTCCCTTTCATTAAAATGGGAACATAATATTATTCCGGCGATTTCTACCCCAGGGCCTGGTTTAATCTCTTCCAAAAATTGACGCCGTGCTAATTCCTTTCCCTTTCCCCATTCCTTTATCTTTTTCTGATTCTGAAAGACTAACAGGAGCGCAATTATAAAAATTGAAATTAATAATAGAGAAAAAGGGGCTTTTTTCATCTCGCCTCCATTCCATTTCAACATAAAAAAGCGGGGCCTTTTAAAGACCCCGCAAAACTTCTTTATCAGCCTTAAATCCGCTTTCTTATCGTGCCAAAAAACTTGGTTTATTCAGCAGAATATACAAACTCCGGCTTCACTATCGGCTCATATCCTTCCGGTATCGGGAATGGGAATGTCACTGCCTCATAAATTCCAGCGCCGGTTCGGACCAATCCTAAACCGAAGCCCTTTATCGTTCCCACCGTCAGACCTGCAAATGCGTTGGATTCCTTGCTTTCGTCAACGATTCCCTTCGGAACCTCAATCCATCCGGTAAGGGTGTTTACGACGCCGCGGCCTAATTTCTTAAAGGCATCCTGAGCATATGATGGCGTACTCAACGTTAATAGGCCAACTACTAATAAAGCCGCTATCATAATCATCACTAAGCTTCGCCTCATCATCTTTCACCCCCTTTTCAAAATTAAGTATACTCAAATAAAAACCCTTTGTCAAGAAAAACTTATTAAGAAAATAAGGACACATCCCTTTCGTTACATCCTTTTTGTAAAAAATGTGTCCCTATTATTTAAAATGGCGCTGGCGCAATCGCAGCTAAAATTACCATCTTAGCCTTCGCATTCATGCCGTGAGATTCATTTGGCTCGCATACAGCTATGTAACCAGGCCTTACCTCAGGCGTCTTATCGCCGACTATGAAACTACCCTCCCCTTCAATTACAGTCATAACCACGCGCGAATCGCTGGTGTGCGCTGGAACGCCCTGACCCGCTTCCAAACAAAATAAGACTAACCTTATATCCTCAGAATCATATAATAACTTTGAGACGTATTTCTTATCGGAGTACTCTATGTGCTTTTTTACATCTATCATTCCCATTTTATCCGTCCTCTACGATTAGACATTTCATTCCTTAACCTTCTTTATATAAAATTTAAATACCCCTTCTTTCTCCTCTGTGAATCTCAAAACCAGTTGTCCGGAATTTTTGCACCAGGCGGGCATATCCTCGATAATGCCTTCGTCGTCTGAGATAACCTCTAAAACTTCGCCAACCTTTAATTCGTTCATCTTCTTGGCGGTCAAATATATCGGCACGGGACAGAAAAGCCCAAGGCAATCCAAAACCGAATCCGCTTTTATTTCATCTTTGCCAACCATAATTAAATCCATTCAAGACGAGGAAGAACCTAACCTTTATATAGCGGCGACATCCTTCTAAGTCGCTCGACGATGGGAGGTAACTTCTGCAAAACGTAATCTATATCCTCAGCTGTATTATCAATTCCTAAACTAAATAAAAGCGAGCCCTGCGCCAATGCTGGGTCAACTCCGATTGCTGTCAGAACATGCGATGCCTTGAGTGCCTGTGAAGTGCAGCTTGAGCCACTAGCCACCATAACCCCTTCCATATTTAAAAATAGAAGCATAGACTCGCCTTCTATAAATTCTATGCTCACATTTACATTGCCGGGTAAACGCTGAACTGGATGTCCGTTAAGATAGATATGATTTATCCTTTCGAACAAGCCCTTAATCAATCTCTCGCGAAGCGGCAGGATTTGCTCTATCCTCTTTCGCAAATCGCGTAAGGCAAGTTCTGCGGCTTTACCCATTCCTAAGATTCCTGGGACATTATCAGTGCCGGCGCGCCTTCCGCCCTCTTGGATTCCGCCGTGAAAGAGCGGCATTATCCTGATTCCCTTCCTTATATATAGAGCGCCCA
This sequence comes from uncultured Planctomycetia bacterium, assembly GCA_964625025.1. GTDB lineage: Bacteria > Omnitrophota > Gorgyraeia > Pluralincolimonadales > CAZUZR01 > CAZUZR01. The sequence continues at coordinate 13,951 of CAZUZR010000021.1, forward strand.
CTCCTTTGGGTCCATAAAATTGATTGGCTGCTAAGCTTAAAAGGTCAACGCCTAATTCAGCAACGTTTACAGAAATTGTGCCGACGGATGAAACCGCATCTGTGTGAAATGGAACGCCTTTTGACTTTGCGATTTTGGAAATTTCTGAAATTGGCTCTACACTGCCAATTTCATTATTCGCGTGCATTATCGAGATTAAAATTGTGTCAGCCCTAATTGCTTTTTCAACTTCTTTCGGTTCAACCAAGCCATATTTATCGACAGGCAAATACGTAACCTCGAATCCCATCTTTTCAAGCGCTTTCGCGGCATTTATTATTGAATGATGCTCTATCTGCGATGTTATTATATGTTTTCCTTTTGACTGGCTCGCCCATGCCACGCCCTTTAACGCCATATTGTTTGACTCTGTGCCGCAAGATGTGAAGATTATTTCTTCAGGTTTAGCGCCGATTAAAGCGGCAACTTTTGCCCTCGCATCTTCGCAGGCGCGCTTCGCCTCCTGCCCGACGTCGTGAAGGCTCGTCGGATTGCCGTAAAATTCTTTAAAATATGGAAGCATCGCCTCTAAAACTTCGGGGTGCGCTGGCGTGGTTGCCGCGTGGTCTAAATATATCCTTCGCATCTTAACGCCTCTATCTTAACTCATTGCTCATCGCTCATTACTTATTCTAAACTGCCTCAACCCGCTCTATCTCAGGAACAACCTCTTTGATGGTGCGTTGTATTCCCATCTGAAGCGTCATCTGAGACATCGGACACCCTCCGCAAGCGCCCGTCAAGCGAACTTTGACAACGTTTCCAACGACATCAACTAATTCCACATCGCCGCCGTCTGCCTGAAGTGCGGGCCGGATTTTATTCAACGCTTCCTGAACCTTTGCTTTTAATTCCTGATTCTCTGCCATCTCTTCCTCCTTGGGGACGCTCCATTTGGGGACAGTCCACTTTAAATGAAGTGTCCTAACCTGCCTACCGGCAGGCAGGAGTGCAACGTCCCCTTATACTAAGTCTGCCAAAGTAGTGCCATCTAAAACTTCGACAAGTTTGCTTTGTGCCTTTCTCCAAATTTTATATAACGCACAATTGCGAGATTGAAAACATTCCTTCGGATTTGTTATGCATTTTTCCAGCGCTATCGGCCCTTCTATTTCTTCGATTATCTGGCGCACCGTAATGGAATTGGCCGGCCTCGCAAGCGAAAATCCACCCCTTGAACCCCGATGAGACCTTATAATCCCTGCCCTTGTCAAATTCTGAGCTATCTTCGCCAAGAAACTCTTAGAAATCCTCTGTTTCTTCGCAATCTCATCTAAGTCCACTGGCTCGGCATCTGACTGCTTCGCCAGATACGTTACCGCCAAAATCGCATATTCTGTCGCCTTGGTAAACTTCATACTTTACTTTTGCCTCCGCTCGCCCCTCAAAACAAGACTAAAAAGGTCTTATTTATCTTTATTATAAGTATAATAAATCCCCTTGCCTTTGTCAAGGGGAAAATTCAGGGACGGTTCTTGAGACAAAGCGAAAGGTGTCCTCTATATCCTTATAATTGGGTAAAATCCGCGGGGTCTTTATTCCAGCTGCCAAAGGAAAATGGACTGTCAAGTTCGTTTGGCTTAAATTTGCGGTTAAAATTGGCGATAAGTAATTTCTCCTCTGCCTTAGCCACAGAAACCTCGAGAAGTAAATATAGGGCGAGAACTATGCCCCAATGGTCTTAATGGGGTTTTTCGACAATTGAAAACTTAAGGGGTTTAGTTTTTAAGGATAATTTATTCTTGTTGTCATCAAGATAGAAGACCTCACAGTCAAGCTCATAAGTAGACGCTAAAGATAAATCAAATACTCTGTTAATGAGTATATTAAATTTATAACTTTCGGAGGGATTAAGCGTGCGAGAAATAACTCTATAAAAATCAAGATGCTGAAGTCTTTCTCCATACAATGTAAGAGGGACTTCTTTTTTTATTTCTGTATTAAAAATTTTGAGATTTGCCGGTGAAACCTCGTGCGTAAGGACTAAAAATATATTATTATTCGAAGTATTAGTTATAGTTATTTTTAATTCGATTGGCTCTAATGCAAAGCAGCTCTCCTTAGAAAGCTCTGCTCTAATTGTGACACCTGTTGGTGAACTAATCTCTTGTAAGTTTTTCATACTTTTGGTCTCCTCTGTAAAACCTCTTTGTGAAAAAATAAATATAGCCAATATGCAAAATAATATTAGTTTGTTCATAATACTTACCCTTCTATTCATTAGTCCAAGTTTAACCAACAACGTTTCCTCTCCAAGAAGGAAATACAATAGTTTCTACACTTGATGGATTAACAGTATTACTGCTATCGACTAAACTCCAATTTGAACCACTTCTTGTTGCTTTTCCTGACCATGACCAAGTAATTGATCTCAAAGGAACCCATAATAAAAAGCATCGAAACATTTTTGCGGTTGTTCTTTTGTAATTGTCTTTTATTCCTCTTTTGCCTTCATCGCCTCAAGTTGCTCTGCGACCAGTTTAGCGTTGTCCCTTACAGGATAGCCCACATATATTACTTCTCCCTTCTCCTCGAATTTGTCTACATATGGGTCGCTTTCTGCTATTGACTTAAGGATGGGGATGGCATCTGTAGCGCCAATTCTCCCTAAGGCCTCAATTGCCCCCATCCTAACGAGAAAATTTTTATCCTTTAATGCTACGATTAAGATTTCTTCTATCTTCTTTCTGTCTGCTTCTCTTATCTCATAGCCTTCTGTAGGCTTTGCTGGTTGGTAAAAAATGATGGGGAAGGAACCCTCAACTGAGCCGATTATACCTAAGGTTTCAACGGCGCTCTCTTTAAAAGTGGAGGGTACCTTATCAGACTCTACAATCTTCCCTAACGGCTCTATTATCCTTCTGTCGCGTGTGTGCCCAAGGGCAGAGATTGTCTCCCTGAGGGGATCAGATACGTCCCTTTGCGGTTCTTTGGCCTTACCGAGTTCAAGTGACTCTTTCCTACTTAGTTCTATCTTCAATTGTTCTAACAACACAGGAACTGCTTGCCCTCCTAAACTACCGAGTTCAGAGATGGCTCGTTCCTTTTCATCTTCTTTGTCGCTGGAAAGGTATCTCTTAGCGATGTCTATCTTCTCTTCTATTGTCCGGGCCTTATGCATCTCTTTAACTACCTTTATTCCTGGGCGCTCTAACTCAAATATAGCCTGTCCAGGTGGAATATCCATTTCTTTCATCAAGCTTTCTGTTCTTGCCTTTACTTGATTAAATGACTCAAGGCTCTTAAATCCCTTTGGTAGGGCATCATCTTCGTCTAAGTATATTTGATGAACCTTCTTAAGCAGGGCTTTAGCTGCCTCAGAGACATCTCTATCGGTAGTTCTATCCTGTAGGAGCTTTGTTATAGAAGCTATTGTTAAATTTGCTTGTCTGTTGGCAAGTTCGAAGTTCTCCTTTGTCTGAAGAGATTCACGCTCAGGGTAGATAAAACTTATTTCATATCCCTCGAACCAACAACCGAGGATCTCAAGCAATACCACCTTTGTCTTTTGGTCTTTGGACTTGTCTTCAAGGTATTTTAGGAAAAAAGGTGCCATTATATCGTTTTCTTCAAAAAATAGTGGCAGTTCAGTTTGCTTGAAACTGTCAATGAGGAACTTCTTCCATTCAGGATTAAGTTTTGTATTTAAAACAATGGAGATAGTCTCAGGGATAGTTGAGGGGTCTTTTTGCCATCTGGGGCCTAAACCCTCCATTACGACACCAACGGCATTCCTCATATCGTATTTATCGGCAACCTGGCCTCCTAAGATTACAACATCTTTTAAGCTCAAGGTTTCTATAAATGCCAATCTCTCTTCTCTGGTCTTGAATTTTTCAGCTAATGATATGGGCCTTTTTGGAAAAGCAAAATAGAGCAAGATAAATATCGCTATTATCCCTAATAGCCCAATTATTATTAAATATCTTCTTTTTTTCATTTTGTTTTAATTTATTCCCTTGGCAGATATAGATAATCCTTACGATTACTGGTGCCTCCTCCACCACCACCTAATCTTTGTCTTCGGGGCGTACAGCCTTTGGTAAACCCTAGGTCGTTATAATGTTGTTCCAAGTTCGTTTGGCTGCTCATCAAATTGCTTCCCCACAACAAAATCCCACTTGCCTCATATGAGACCTCATTTATTCCATCACATCTTATCCTGGCTATATTAGCGATTGTTCTTTTCCAGGTAGAATCGTCATATTCTAAGATATGGTGAATGTCTCTTATATAAGGACGGTAGAGACTGGCTGTGGAGAGAATCCGTTTTCTCTGTTCTTTGTTTATATTAGGGCAATATGGGCCATAATAGAATCCAAAAACTGCAATAAAACTTTTCAGGGTGGTCAGTCTGGTGAATGTTCCCGGCTGTTCTATCACGCTGTATTTTGAAGTATCGTCCAATTCTTTCCTTACGTTCTTTGTGCCAGTATAAGCATATAAAATACCTGAATGTTCATTAAGCAACCACTCCATATGCCTATACACATTATTACCTAATCTTACCATATAGACTGTTAATTTGTGCGTGTTACTTGGTATGACTACGTCTGCCGCAGTTACTTCTATTATTGCTCTATAATATCCATATGTTACGAACTTGCCGCTATTATCTTTACCATCCCAAGTGGTGCTTCGTTTGCCTACCAAAGTTGGTAATGTGCGTTCTCTGACTATATTGCCAGAGGCATCTAATACCTTCAGTTTTACACCCTTGGGCGCAAAACTAAATTCAGGCAAAATTTTATAATATATCAAGGCAGGTATAGCATCATCAATTTTATTTTGTATCTGAATATCATCGCTGTCCCTTGGTGAAATATTCTCTATCTCCACCCCCACCACAGTAACCCTATGATATACAGGTCGTAGCCAGTAGCTTACACCTTGAGGCCTAAACATAAGCCTTAGGGTTACATCGTCTATCCTCCGGCTGGGCTTTATGCCTTGGACTGTTACTGTCGCTCCTGTGGAAGGGCTTATTATTTTGGCCTTATCGCTTCCTTGGGTTATCGCCCAGTTATATTGGCCAGGTACAGAGGGGGTTATCACAGCCTTAAATGTAGCTATCTTATCTACAGCTACGAACTTAGGCCCTTCTACCTCAACCTTCACCACATACACATATGTATATCCAACGAAGGTCTGGGTGCCTACCTTTGTCTTTATCTTTACCTTGGCTATGACCTGTATCTTAGCAGGTATTGTAGAGGAGGTGTAGATGGCAGTCATAGCTGAGGTCTTCCTTATTGAGCCTATTGAGGGTTGAATTGAGAAGTCAACGTTTGTATAGACTGGCTTTCCTTCAGGGTCTGTTACATAGGCTTTGATATAGGAGTTAGACCTTCCATCGGCTAAGATATACTTAGGGGTGGCAGTGACTGTAACAGTGTAGCAGGCCAAGGCCTCATCTATTGTTATTGTCAAAGAGCCAAGTAATATTATAAGGAAGATTAACGATTTAGTAAAGGGGGATTTCATTTAGAGGGAATTTCCTTTAATTTATCTTTAGCTTGTTTTACCCAGAAGGAAGTGGGGTATTTTGTAATTATTGTATTGAATTGCTCTTTAGCTTTTTTATAGTCGCCTTGGCTTTGGTAGTATTCAGCTATGGAATAGCGAGCAGAGGCAGGCCAGTCCCTTAGGTTTGAGTGGTCAGAGGTAATCCTGTTATACCAGTATAATGCCTCCTTGTCATTTCCTTCTGCGAGGTAAAGGCTGGCGAGATAGTTCTTGATGAAGGGCTGCCAGTCATCTGAGATGTTGGTCATATCTAAGATATAAAGCGAGTTTTCTATCGCCTTATCTGGTTCTCCCTGGATGGCATATTGCATCGCCTGAAAATATAATGCCTCGGCAAGATAGTTTGATATAGCCCTGTTATCTGGATATTGGGCGAGGGAATTCTTTAAGAGGTTAACTGCTTCGTCGTAGTTTTCGTTTTGGATATTGAGGCGGTATATCTCTTGGAGTGCCTCTAATCTTTGGGGGTAGGTTGAGTTTGGGTCGTTTAAGATTTGGGTATTATAGGAGATTATCTTCTGATAATGGGCCTTGGCCTCTTTTTGGTTAGCCGAATAATCAGGAAAGGTCTTTTCGTTGGAGGAGACCCCTTGAGAATCGGCCTTGGCCTCTCCTTCGCCTTCTAAGAGGCTTATAAGTCCTGCCTCAATATAATCAACTGCTGATACTTTTTTATCTAACTGGTTTTGTCTTTCTAATGGAGGCCTTAAGTCCTTTTCGGCCTCGTCTGGTTGGGCGTAGACAAAAACGCCAGATATAAGAATGGTAGCTACAAGTAATGAAAATAAAAGTCTTGCCTTGCGCATAATTTTAAAACTCAGTTAAGGGGTCGGTTAGATCATCTTTTGTTCCTGATATGCCGTCCTCTCCTTGTGGGCCGTATTTCTGGTATTTTACGAACGTATTTGCCCTTGCCACAGAGTTATCCAGTGCCTTAAAGGCCTCGTAGAGCTTGCCTATTATATAATCTAACAACCCTGGCTCATCTTGTGGGCAGGTTAGATATGCCTTCTTATAATAGGAGATGGCTTGTGAGACCTTTGACTTATCAGAGGTCGAAGAGCCCACTTGTATAGAAAGGTCGCCCAATCCTAAATAGACCTCGGAGTGCTGCTTTTTTGCTTGGGGATAGTCGGTTATTACTTTTTTAAAGGAGGCCTCTGCCTCAGGGTAATTCTCTAATTCTAAATAGGCCTTTCCTATCATCAGTTGGGCTACGGGCTTTAGGTTCATATCTTGATAATTTGACAGGACCTTTTCATATTCTCTGATAGCGGCCTCAGGTTGATGTAAACAATTTAGATATATCTGGGCTATCTCATACTGGGCCTTGGCGCGCCAGGCATCAGCGCTAGGATAAGCAGAGATGACCGTATCATAGGCGCGTATGGCAGCGTCGTTATTTCTGATTGAATAGTAGTAGCAACCTATATAGTATTGGGCCTGGGCGCAGAGGGCGGGTTTATCAGGATGCTTTGAGATGAAGTCTTTAAGTTCATTTAGCTTATCCCAGCCGCCATCCCACCACCAATTAGGGATAGCATCGAGGATGGCTTTTAATTCTGCTTCTGCTGTCCCTGCAGTCTGTGCGTAGCAGAAGGTATGGGCGCTGGTTAATAGAAGACAAATTAAACCCACTATCAAGGAAATCTTTTTCATTGTAATACTCCTTCGTTCATTAAGATTAACTTTGGTTTTCGTCTTCGTAGGCTATACAAGAATTAATTAAATATTATTACATTAAGATAGGTTTGTCAATTAAAATATTTTGCTTTTTTATAGAAATTTTTTAAGAGACGACCCTAGTGCTAATCGGCAGGGTGTCCCCTTTTTGGGGACACTTCTCGCTTTGGCTTCAGAACCGTCCCTGCTTTCTTTTGCTGTAGATACACCCGCAATAACTCTGGCGATACAGGCCGGCGTCTTTTGCGAGTTCTGCAGCTATCTTGAAACCCTCGTTCTTTTTGAAATCCGCCCCATAAAAATTTAACGAATAGATATTTCCTAT
>CAZUZR010000022.1:0-21402 GCA_964625025.1 uncultured Planctomycetia bacterium
TCTCGCTCTCTCTTTAGATTAAACTGTGGAGAACCTTGCCCGCTCGAATCTTCAATATGCGGATGCGATATTCAGAATTACAGAAATATTGATTACTTTGAAATTTAACGTCTCGCGCAGAGCCGGTTTATGACGCAGCCATATATTAATCTAAAGCGAGTAATAAAAAAGGACACAAGCCTAGACTTAAATTTCAAGGCTGTGATTAAATCGTTTATATAAGCAGATATTCATCTCAAAATTCCCTTTACATGTCACTCGTAAAATGATATAATTTGTATCGACAAAATCGTAAAAAATCGATTTTTAATGGAGGCATCTTCTAAAATATGTCTGGACACTCGAAGTGGGCAGGAATAAAGCACAAGAAGGCGTTGATGGATGCCAAAAAGGGCAAGGTCTTTACCAAACTCATCAAAGAATTGACCGTCGCCGCTAAAGAAGGAGGCAAAGATCCCGAGGCTAACCCTCGTTTGCGTTTGGCTATCGCGAAAGCAAAAGAAGCAAATATGCCGAAGGATAATATCGATAAGGCGATAAAGAAGGGAGCCGGCGAACTTCCCGGCGTTGTATACGAGAACGTAATCTATGAAGCCTATGGTCCTGGAGGTGTCGCGATTATAATCGAAGCGTTAACCGATAATAAGAATAGGACTTCCGCCGAAATAAGGAACATATTTTCCCGTAAAGGGGGAAATATTGCTGGCCAGGGTTCGGTCTCTTGGCTTTTTCATAAAAAGGGCTACTTCCTAGTTGATAAAACTAAGATAGATGAGGATAAGCTTATGGATATAGTCTTAAATGCCGGCGCAGAAGATTTAAAGACCGAAGGGGCGAGTTACGAAATAACGACGGACGTAAAAGATTTCGAAAAAGTAAAAGAGGCGCTTAAGGTAAACGGCATTGAATGTCAGATAGCCGAACTTACTATGGTTGCCTCTAATACACTAAAAGTAGTTGGAGAAGAAGCAAAGCAAGTGTTGGCATTGATGGATGCTTTAGAAGAATACGAGGACGTCCAGAACGTCTATGCGAATTTCGATATTCCAGATGAAATTTTAGAGCAGGTCAAAGGCGGATGAGTCCCGTTAGAAATTTTAAAATACGCACCGAATCTGGACAAATCTATGATGTATAGTTATTCAGCATCATAAACTTAAATAAAATTTGGAGGGATTTCGTTCGGGATGAGGATATTAGGTATTGACCCTGGCTTGGGCGTGACAGGTTATGGCATAATAGAAACGGGGTTGTTAAGGAATTTTAAATTAATAGAGGCCGGCGTGATTAGGACATCGAATAAAGAAAAATTAGAGGCGAGGATCAATAAAATTTATAATGCCATAAAAGGGCTCATCGAAGAATTTAAACCTTCGGTTTTGGTCCTCGAGAAATTATATTCGCATTACAGACATCCTACGACCGCGATTTTAATGGGGCACATTCGTGGAGCAGTTTGCCTTGTGGCGAATCAATTGGGACTTGCCCTCGTAGGTTATTCATACACTCGGGTAAACAAGGCCATCATAGGTAAGGGCAATGCCAGCAAATATCAGGTTCAGCGGATGATGCAAAACCTACTGAACCTAAAATCAGCTCCTCAACCTCCCGATGTTTCCGATGCATTGGCGTTGGCGATTGCGCACGCATATATTTCACAGAAGGAAGGAATTTTGAGCAGAAGGTGATATCTCGAATTTGCGGCAGGATAATTAAACGCAAGAATTCTTCGATAATTATCGATATAAATGGCGGCATTTCATATGAGGTGTTAATTTCCGGTTGCGTGATGAAGGCATTGGATAGGAATATAAATAGCGATGGAATGATAAAACTCGTCACATATCATTATTACCACACAGACCCGGCGCGTAGCATTCCTGTATTGATCGGTTTTCTAAATGAGATAGAGAAAGAATTTTTTGAAAAATTTATTACCGTTTCGGGCATCGGCCCAAAGGCGGCAGTCAGGGCCCTAAGCACGCCAATCCCACAGATTGTAAAGGCGATAGCAGATGGAGATTTAGCCACTTTGAAATCCCTGCCTGGCATTGGAGAGCAGAGGGCGAAGGAGATCGTCGCGAAATTACAGAATAAGGTTGGCAAATTCGGGCTCATTCAAGAAGAGGGCGGCGAAGAGACAAAAGAGACAGTGCCAGATTTTCAGGAAGAGGCAATGGATGTCTTGTTGCAACTCCAATATAAAAAAGCAGAGGCAAAGGAGATGATTCAAAAGGCGCTTGAGCGCAGCCCAAATATAAGTACCGCTGAAGAACTATTGAATGAGGTTTATAGGCAGAAGACGTATTTAAAATGAGTCCCGTTAGAAATTTTAAAATACGCACTGAATCTGGACAAATAGATATATATGGTACCTTGAAGCATTATTAACCCTAAATTATATTTGGAGGAATTTCTAACGGGATGAACGCCGATAAGACAAAAAAGGAAGAACCGCTACGCGAGAGGTTGATATTTAATCAAGAGACCGAGGAAGATGTAATATTAAATCTTTCGCTACGGCCCACAAGGGTTTGCGACTTCGTTGGGCAGAAGGCGACCATTGAGAACCTTTTGATTTCAATCGCTGCGGCTCGACGCAGAAAAGAACCGCTGGAGCACGTATTATTCTCAGGGCCGCCCGGTTTAGGGAAGACGACATTAGCACATATCATAGCTTCTGAGACGGGCACTAAAATAACTGCTACTTCCGGACCTGCGATTGAGCGGGCAGGAGACCTAATCGGGATACTCACTAATTTAGGAAGGGGCGATATCTTATTTATAGATGAGATTCACCGGCTCTCGAAGGTCGTCGAGGAATTTTTATATCCTGCAATGGAGACCTTCCAAATAGACTTTGTGATAGATAAAGGACCTTATGCCAAAACGATAAAATTTAACCTTAAAACTTTTACTTTAATAGGAGCCACCACACGTACTGGGCTGTTGAGCGGCCCATTAAGAGGCAGGTTTGGTATGTTTTATCATCTGGATTTTTATTCTCCGGAAGAGTTAGTTCTGATAGTGAAGCGCTCCGCAAAGATTTTGAATATAGAGTTAGATAAGGATGCCGCCTTCGAAATCGCATGTCGTGCACGCGGGACTCCGCGCGTCGCGAGTAGATTATTGCGCCGCGTCAGGGATTACGCTCAAGTAAGGGGCGATGGCAAGGTTGTAAAAGATACTGTCGATAAGGCGCTCGCTATGCAGGGCATAGATGAAAAAGGTTTAGATGCCGTTGACAGGAAGGTGATGAAGGCAATTTTAGAATCTTACAATGGCGGGCCGGTTGGGATAGAATCGCTGGCCGCGACGTTAAATGAAGAGCCAGATACTATCGCGGATGTGGTTGAGCCATTTCTGTTGAAGATAGGGTTTTTAAAACGCACCCCGCGTGGAAGGGAGGCAACGAGGTTGGCGTACGAACATTTTAATATGCCCGATAAGAAGGATTCACAAAGGGAGCTCTTTAAAGATTAAAGCATGGCGTTCGGCAAGGTCCTGATATTATTTGGTGTTATCTTAATCGCCCTAGGTCTTATGTTTTCTACTATGGGAAGAATTCCGTGGCTCGGGCGGTTACCAGGGGATATCTATATTCAGAAAAAAAATTTCACGTTTTACTTTCCAATTACAACGAGCATCGCGTTAAGCGTATTATTGACCATCATATTTTCACTCCTTAGAAAAAGGTAAGATGCAAAAGTATTTTCGTTCTTTGACAATTTGTGTTGCAAGCGTCATTTTTTTTATGCCGATATATTCCAACGCAAAGGGCCCTAAAGGCGCCGAAGAGGCAATAGCTGTTCGTGTGGCTGTAGTGAAGGACGTAGATTATGCAATGCTCTCTATCGCTGGCAGATACAGGATAATTAATTTAATCACCAAAGAGGTATTATTGGAGGAGAAATATCTACCCAGTTCAAAATTAATGCCGACACAGACAGGGTTTAAGGTCGGCGATATAGCTATAGGCGCAGACGCCATTTTAATAGAGCCGATTGGGGGAACGAGGATTTATATCGATGGTCGTATATTTAGGGGCGAAATTAAAGTATTAAAGAACGATAATGGGCTGCTTGTAATAAATGTAGTTAATTTAGAGGAGTATCTTTATGGAGTTATTCGCAATGAAGTATCAACTTGGTGGCCGATGGAAGCGATAAAAGCTCAGGTTATCGCGGCGAGGACTTACGCGCTTTATCAAATTAAGGAATCGAGAGGAAAAGATTACGACGTAACATCCGATGTTAGTTCCCAGGTTTACGGCGGGATATTTTCGGAGAAATGGAGGACCAATAAAGCTGTTGACAAGACGAAGGGGCAAGTGCTTGTTTACAAGGGCGCGATATTCCCCACATATTACCATGCAACATGTGGTGGGGGCACATTTGACGCAAACTATCTATGGAAGATGGATTTGCCACCTTTGAAAGGAGTAAAGTGCGATTGGTGTAAGAAATCGCCGCACTATTCGTGGGAAAGGTGGGTGCCAATCACAGAAGTTAAAACAAAGCTCGAGAGGACAGGCTATCTAGTGGGGGATATACTTGGATTTGAAGCTACAAAAAAAGACCCATCCGGACGAATCTTGGAGATACGCATTAGAGGCAGCACAAATACCGTTGAGATTCAGGGCAAGGGTTTCAGGCAGATAATTGGACCTGATATACTACGAAGCACAAATTTTAACGTCACCCTCGTCGGACCTTATGCGGCATTTGAAGGTTTAGGTTGGGGCCATGGCGTTGGGATGTGCCAGTGGGGCGCTTATTATATGGCGCGGGCAAGGAAAAAGGCCGATGAGATTTTAAATTTTTATTACCCCGGCTCAAATATAGTAGATTCTAAAAGCATAAAATGAGATTAAGCGAATTTCATTACAATTTACCAAGCGAATTGGTCGCGCAATATCCTTTAGAGAAGCGCGATAGGTCTCGGCTTTTGGTTATCAAAAAAATAACCGAAAAGATCGAGCATAGGCATTTTTGCGATATAGTAGCTCATATCAGCCCCGGCGATTGCCTTGTTGTTAACGATACCAAAGTAATAAAGGCTAAGCTGGTTGGAAAGAAAGCCGATACTGGCGCAAGGGCAGAGATTTTACTTCTTGAGAGATTGAGCGATAGGTTATACAAATGTTTGATAGATGCATCTTCGAAGATAAAGGTGGGGACGCAATTTGTTTTTGGCGAGGGAGAGTTAAGTGGATTCGTCCGCGCAGAAAGCAACGGAATGAGGCTCGTCGAATTCGACAAGGATACAGGACAATTTAGCGAATTATTGGAAAAATTAGGAATCCTTCCCCTTCCTCCCTATATAAAACGAACGCCCGAAAGACAAGATGAAGTAAGATACCAGACAATTTACGGTAAAGTGCCCGGGGCAGTTGCCGCTCCGACTGCGGGGCTTCATTTTACCGACGAGGTTTTAAATCGCATAAAAGCAAAAGGCGCATCAATCGTCTCGATCACTTTACATGTAGGATACGGCACATTTAAGCCGGTTATATCAAAAGACGTTGCTCGACACAAATTGGAGGCGGAGTATTTCGAGATAAAAGAAGAAGTTGCAATGCAGTTAAATTCGGTAAAAGAGAGAGGCGGAAAAATTTTTGCCGTGGGGACGACGACCTGCAGGGTTCTTGAATATCAAACGCAATTAGTTAAGGGCTCAAGGAATAAGGTAGAAAAAGGCAAAGGCTGGACTAATCTCTTCATATATCCCCCATATAATTTTAAATTCGTGGATGCTTTGATTACGAATTTCCATCTTCCAAAGACAACGCTTCTTTTGTTGGTTGCAGCGTTCTGCGGGAAAGAATTATTATTTAAAGCATACGAAGAAGCTATAAGAGAATTCAATCTTATCTTGGCTATTAAAGCTCGTCTGGGAAAGCTTATTACAGCCCACGGGGCAATTGATACCCCCTGTTTTATGCCGGTGGGAACGCAGGCGACTGTAAAGACGCTGTCTAATCAGGAGTTGATAGATTGCGGTGTTCAAATCGTGCTTTCCAATGCTTACCATTTATATCTGCGCCCAGGAGAGGAGGTAATCAAAGAGGCGGGTGGACTTCATAAGTTTATGGGCTGGGATAGGCCGATACTTACGGATTCAGGCGGATTTCAGGTTTTTAGCCTATCAGTTTTACGAAAAGTAAATGATGAGGGAGTTGAGTTTCGTTCGCACATCGATGGCTCTAAACATCTTTTGACGCCCGAAGCGATAGTGGAATTTCAAAGGATGCTTGGCAGTGATATTATTATGATGTTGGATGAATGCGTCCATTATCCATGCGAATACGATTACGCCAGACGCGCGATGCAGCGAACGCTGGATTGGGCGCGGCGCTCAATTCAAAAACTCGAAACTCTAAACTCGAAACTCGAAATTAATAGAGTGCAGAAGTTATTCGGCATAGTGCAAGGGGCTACATACAAAGATTTAAGAAGTGAGTGCGCCGAAGAATTAGTTGAGATGGATTTCGATGGTTATGCGATCGGAGGTTTAGCGGTTGGGGAGCCAGGGGAAATTACGAGGGAGATTACGGAATTTACTGCAGCGCTTTTGCCAGAAGATAAACCGCGATACCTTATGGGCGTCGGCGAGCCACCGGATTTATTTGACGCCGTGGCGGTTGGCATCGATATGTTTGACTGCGTTGTCCCAACAAGAAACGGACGCAACGGCACAGCATTTACTAAGGGCGGTCGGCTACTGCTTAGGAATTCAGATTATACCAAGGACTTTAAGCCGATAGATGAGGATTGCGGCTGTTATACTTGCAAGGCCTACACCAGAGGTTATATAAGGCATCTTTTTAATACGGATGAGATTTTGGGTTTAAGGTTGGTTTCGCTTCATAACGTATATTTTTATCAACATTTGATGAACCAGTTGAGGGATTCGATTAAGAATGGGAGTTTTTTAAGGTTCAAGACGGATTTTTTAGAAAGTTATAAAGCTGGCAAGAAATTAGTCGATAGTCGATAGTCCACCGTCGATAGTGAAAAAAGGAGAAAATAATGGAACAGCAAGCCGCAAATCCGTTAGTCAGTTTTATGCCACTGATTTTAATATTCGTCGTATTTTATTTTTTGCTCATCCGCCCACAGCAGAAGAGACAAAGGCAACATGAACAGATGCTGAAGGGTTTGGCGAAGAACGACGAGGTTGTAACTAACGGTGGCATTCATGGGACGATAATTAACGTGAAGGATGCGACCGTAATTTTGCGCGTTGATGAAAATGTGAAATTAGAGGTGGAGAAGCATTCTATCGCATATGTTAAGAAGAAAAGAGGGGAAGAAACGAGTTCATAGAGTTCGTTGAGTTTATTGAGTTGAAGTGAACCCCGCACCACGGCTTTACCCCGTTTAGAAATTTATTTCTAACGGGGTTTACAGCTGTGGCTTCCTGTGGTGCGGGGTGAATGATGAGGCAATTAGCAGGGAGGTAAAGATGAAGGATGATTTTGTCAGGTCAAAGGGCAGGACACAAGGAGCAACTAAGGCAAAAATTATAACGTTGGAAGACGTCAAAGCAAATCCAGAAGTAGCCGCCTATCTAAAAAAAGCGGATGAGCATATGGCGGCGGTTGGCTATACCGAACATGGAGAGCGGCATGCGAGTTTGACCGCGAATATCGCTTATAATATTATCGAACGATTGGGATTTCCAAAGAGGGATGCTGAACTTGCCGTCATCGCCGGGTATCTGCATGATATAGGAAATGTAATTGGAAGGCACGACCATGGTGAGGTAAGCGCCATGTTAGCCCACTCCATTTTAAAGGAGATGGGAATGGAGCCGTCCGAGGTCGCTACGATTGTAGGCGCAATCGGCAATCACGAGGAAGAAAAAGGCGACCCGGTAAGCACAATCGCCGCGGGCTTGATGTTGGCGGATAAGTCTGACGTCCATCGCTCGCGCGTTCGAAATCCAAATATGATTACATTCGACATACACGATAGGGTAAATTATGCGGCGAAAAAATCTTTTCTGCGAGTTGAAGAGGGCGACAAAACTATAACGTTGGAATTGACAATTGATACGGAAATTTCGAAAGTGATGGAATATTTCGAGATATTCTTATCGCGGATGATTATGTGCCAGCGCGCCGCGAAATTTTTGGGCTGCAGTTTCAGGTTGATGATTAATGACGTTAGGCTACTTTAAGAAAGAGATATGACGATGCGAAGAGGGTTTGTTTGGAAATCATTGTTAATCTTAGCGATTATCGCATTATCTGTCTGGTTGGCATATCCGCCATTTGATATTAAAGATGAAAGTGGAAGGGTCGTAAAAGAGGGAAAGATAAAATTAGGGCTTGACCTACAAGGCGGGATGCATTTGGTCCTCAAAGTCGATACGACCAAAATTCCTGAGGAGGTGAGAAAGGATGCAACGGACAGAGCGCTCGAAGTCATTAGAAATAGAATAGATGAATTTGGGGTTCGAGAGCCAGTAATATTAAGGCAAGGCAAAGACGAAATCGTCGTTCAACTTCCCGGCATAACTGAAAGGGATAGGGCGCTACAATTAATTGGAAAGACAGCATTATTGGAATTCAAATTAGTCTCGGATGATGCGGAGAAATTGAACAAAGCTTTACAGGGAAATGTACCTGAAGGGCATGAATTGCAAAAGGACGAAGACGCAAATCCGCTTTTACTGGAGAAGGAAGCTGTTTTGACCGGCGATGCCTTAATAACCGCTTATATGAGCTTCAGCCAGGCGCATTTTAATGAGCCCTATGTCTCTCTGGAGTTTAATTCCAAAGGCGCGAGGAAATTTGCAAAGATAACAGAAAAATATTGCAGAAAAGGGGAGGCGCCGGGGAGACGGCTAGCTATAGTCTTGGATGGTAAGGTGAAATCGGCACCCGAAATCAGAGAGCCAATTCCATCTGGCCAGGCGCAGATCACGGGAAGGTTCACGCGAGAGGAGGCGAACGATTTAGCGATCGTCTTGAGGGTCGGTGCGCTTCCAGCTCCGGTTTATATCGAGGAGGAAAGAACAATTGGACCCCTATTAGGCCAGGATTCGATTCGCGATGGAATTAGGGCTACGTTAATCGGCGGCATTTTAGTAGCTATCTTTATGTTGCTATATTATTTGTTCGCAGGAATAATTGCGAACATCGCATTAATATTAAATTTCATAATATTGTTGGGCGCCTTAGCATATTTTCATGCGACTTTGACGTTGCCCGGTATCGCAGGCATTATCTTGACCTTAGGTATGGCGGTCGATGCGAATGTCCTAATCTATGAGAGGATACGTGAGGAATTAAAGAGCGGTAAGGTATTGCGCCAGTCGATTTCGTTGGGTTACGATAGGGCATTTTCTGCGATATTCGATTCTAATACAACGACCTTAATAGCCGCATTTTTGCTATTTCAATTCGGCACCGGGCCAATTCGTGGTTTTGCGGTCACGTTGACGATAGGAATAATTGCGAGCATGTTTACCGCCATCTTCGTTACGAGGGTTATCTTTGAACTGCTTTTGAAGTTAAAGGGCTTTACGAAATTGCATATGTTAAAACTCATAGGAGAAACCAGAATAGATTTTATCGGAAAGCGCCGGATTTGTTATGCCATCTCATTAGTAATTGTGGTTGGTGGTTTGGCTGCCTTTTTTATGAAGGGCGAGAAGGGCTACGGGATAGATTTTACCGGCGGACAAGTGCAGGAGTTTAAATTTCAGACGCCAGTCAAAATAGAAGACGCAAGAACCGCTTTAAAGGAAATAAATTTAGGCGATGCATCAATTCAGCAAGTAAAAGATGACCCTACCGAGTTAATTATACGTACCCCTGGCGATGTGACAAATGAGATCTCAAATAAGTTTAATCAGGTTTTTAAGGATAACAAAGCCGAGCTCATAAAGGTTGAGAAAGTGGGTCCTTCTGTTGGACATCAATTGCGAATGAAGGCGATATACGCCCTATTATACTCGTTATTAGGTATTTTAGCTTACGTCGCATTCAGATTTAAGCACTGGAACTTCGCAGTGGCCGGCGTAATCGCCTTATTTCATGATGTCCTTGTAACCATAGGCTTTATGGCATTTACAAATCGCGAGATGTCGCTAACAATAGTAGCAGCGCTCCTTACCATTGCAGGTTTCTCGATAAATGATACCATTGTGATTTACGATAGGATTAGGGAGAACGCTAAACTCCTTAAGAAAGCCACGCTTTCGGAACTGATAAATCTAAGCGTAAATCAGACGCTGTCGAGGACGATACTTACTTCATTTACAGTTCTGATGGTCGTCGTTGTTCTATATATTTATGGCGGTGAGGTTTTAAACGATTTTGCATTTAGCCTTATCGTTGGATTTATCTCAGGCGTATATTCAACAGTCTATATCGCAAGCCCGCTTATAATAGCGTTTCAAAGGAAGAGGATATGAGCGATAGCAAGTATGTCAGGATAAGAAATATACTCATTTGGGTTCTTATACTTAATTGGGCAGTTGCATCCGCGAAGATATTATATGGGCTTATGACGAATTCCCTATCTATGTTCGCTGATGGCCTACATTCGCTCTCTGACGGCGCTTCTAACATAATCGGGCTTTTTGGCATCTTCATTGCATCTCGTCCCAAAGATACAAAACATCCCTATGGTCATAGAAAATACGAGACGTTGACCGCAATGGGAATTGCGATGATATTGTTCTTCATCGCATTCAATGTATTTATGAGGTCTAGAGACAGATTTCTCCACCCCGTAATTCCAGAGGTGAACTTCTTAAGTTTCGCAGTCATGGTCGTAACTTTATTGATTAATGTTGCAGTTATGAGGTACGAATATAATAGAGGTAAGGAACTAAAGAGCGACTTTTTAGTCGCCGATTCATATCACACTGGTTCGGATATATTTGCGTCAATATCTGTTATCGTAAGTTTAGTCAGCATTAAAATGGGCTTTCCAATCGTTGATGTAATAGCTGGATTTATAATTTCGTTACTTATTTGCTATGTTGGCATAGACATATTAAAGCATAGCTCAAGGGTCTTATGCGATTATGTAGCTATGGAAGCAAGTGAAGTTGAAGATGCGATTTTAGATATGCCAGGAGTAGTTGGATGCCATCGGATAAGGACGCGGGGAAGGCCAGATGATATCCACGTAGATTTGCATATCACCGTCAATAAAGATATGGCGGTTGGAAAGGCACACGAGCTTTCAACTTCCATAGAAAAGAGGATTCGCGAAAAATTCCCTGGCGTGACAGATGTCATAGTACATATAGAGCCCGGCTAAGATGCAGAAAGCATGGGAGATAACTTCAATAGATAAATCGAAGTGCGAGGGTTTTTCTAAGGCGCTAAATGTCTCCCCATTATTAGCGCATCTACTTTTGAATAGAAATATCTTAACCACAGAAGAGGCGCGCACATTTTTATCTTGTAGCCTTTCTTCCTTATACGACCCATTCCTATTAAAAGACATGGAGAAAGCAGTTGATAGGATTGAGTCCGCAATCGAAAATAGGCAGTTGATTTTAATCTATGGCGATTACGACGTTGATGGTTTAACTGCAACCGCGCTTTTATTCTTGACCTTGAAAGAGCACGGCGCCCGCCTTGCGTATTATATACCCGACCGCCTCAAGGAAGGCTACGGGCTTAATGTCGAAGCATTAAAAGGCGCACATAAAAATGGGGTGGGGTTAGTCATTTCAGTTGACTGCGGCATAACCTCGATTGAAGAAGTCGATTACCTAAAAAAACAGCGAATGGATTGTATAATTTTAGACCACCATCAGCCACTTAAGGATGTCCTTCCGGATGCCCACGCGATAATAAACCCGCTACAACTCGGATGCGATTATCCTTACAAAGGCTTGACTAGCGTGGGGCTTACTTTTAAATTAGCGCAGGCGCTTAAGAAGAAATTAAAAGATGAGCACATCAGGGAAATTACCACGTCAGAAGAGCATCTCGATTTAGTCGCGTTGGGGACGATCTCGGATGTTGCGCCGCTTACCGGAGAGAATCGCATTCTGATTAAACACGGCTTAAAATATTTAGTTGCGACTCGCAAAAAAGGTTTGCGCTCTCTTATCGAAGTTGCCGGGATTGGAAGAAAAAGGCAATTTTACACAGATACCGTTGGTTTTATACTAGGGCCCCGGATAAACGCCTCCGGCCGGGTCAGCTCTGCGTTACAGGCCTTAAGATTATTGTTGACGGAGGACGAAAGGGAAGCCAAGTTATTAGCCGAAGGATTAGATAAGGAGAATCGGAATCGGCAATCTGTGGAGGAGGCGATTTTAAAAGAGGCAATGCTAAAGGTAGAGCGCGATATAAATTTCAAAAGCCACAAGGTCATAGTAATCTCAAGCGATAAGTGGCATCCGGGCGTAATTGGCATTGTCGCCTCGCGAATCGTTGAGAGGTTTTATCGCCCTACCATATTAATTGCGTTTAATGAAAATTTGGGCCGTGGCTCTGGCAGGTCTATAAAAAATTTTCATCTCTTTGATGCATTGACTAAGTGTAAGGAACATCTGGCTGAATACGGCGGACACGAGTACGCCGCCGGGATTACCGTTTTTAAGGAAAAGCTAGAATCTTTTCGCGAGCGGCTTAATTCAATCGCAACTGAAACCCTTAAACCTCTGGACCTAATCCCGCGCCTTGAGATAGATGCAGAAGTTCTTTTAAGCGACATAACTTTAAAACTGATAAAAGAATTGGAGTTGTTGGAGCCTTTTGGCGTTGGGAATCCCAAGCCCGTTTTTACTGTAAGGAATTTGTCTTTGAGGTCTAGGCCAAAAATAATTAATTCAAAGATGCTTACGATATGGGTCACCGATGGGCAACTTACTTATGAGGCGGTGGGATTTAAGAGGGCTTTAGATTTTAAACTGGAATTTACGTCGGGTAAATTTTCTATAGCCTTCAGCCCTTCGGTAAATGATTGGCAAGGGCAAGAGGAGATACAACTTCAATTAAAGGACCTAAAAGCTTCTTAAGCCTTTACTACCTTGCCCGATTTAATGCATTCGGTACAAACCCTTATGGTTTTGACTGCCCCTTCAATAATCGCCTTGACCCTTTGTAGATTGGGTAAGAATCTTCTCGAGCTTATCCCGGTTATTTTGCGACCGACGCCACCTTTCTTTTTGGCTAACCCACGTCGCTTTATCGTCTTGCCCGCAACCGGGCCTTTTCCGCAGATATCGCAAACTTTTGACATAACTTTTGCCTCCTTAAATGTATTATCGAGGTAAATATGATAGCATATCATCACGAAAACATCAATATTAAATCTTTGAAATTTAAATTTGCTTCGGCTTGTGTCCTTTCTTTATTACTCGCTTAAGGTATAAATATATGGCTGCGTCATAAACCGGCTCTGTGCGAGACGTTAAATTTCAAAGATTAAAAAATAAAGATTTTCGTCTGGAGCCGCACGTAGAAGATTCGAGGGGGTCGACGCGCGACGAATAAGGAGCGCATGCTTGTCGACGCCGCCGAGTTTGTGAGGCGGCCGGACACGGTTGCCCACAGTTTAATCTTAAGGCAGAGCGAGAAGATTCTCCGAGCGAGACTTTTCTCGCTGGGAAAAGTTGAGCGGTGCGGCGAAGACAAAAATCGGCATTTTTATATAAATATGATTACTAAACCAAGCAAACAATCATTGAGCGATATTCCCGTGCGGTACGTTAAAGGAGTGGGCCCAAGGCGGGCGGAGCTTTTGAACCGCCTAAAAATTGAGACCGTCGAGGATATGCTTTATTATTTTCCTCGCCGATATGAAGACCGAAATAAATTCATTTCAATTTCTAAAGTAAAGATAGGAGAATATCAAACGATAAAAGGCGAAATCCTAACGATGGGAATTTATAAAAGCGGTAAACCCCGCCCTTTCGAGAAAGGGCGGGACAAGGGCCTGACGATATTCCAATTAGCTGTCGGTGACGATACAGGTGTGATTTACGCAACCTGGTTTAATCAACCCTATATGAAAAGGTGGTTTAGGGTCGGCGAAAAAATTATCCTATATGGCAAGGTGGAGAAGTACAAGGTTCTTCGGATAAATACGCCGGAGTTTGAAATAATAAAGGATGAGGCAGAGGAGACAATTCATACCGGAAGGATTGTGCCGATATATCCGTCGACCGAAAGCTTAAGTCAACGGACGCTGCGTAGCATAATGAAGAATATTTTGGACGAATATTTGGAATATGTGGCAGAATACCTTCCGGTTAATATGCGCGCGCGCAATAAATTATTGGATTTAAAGACAGCGATTGCCAATATGCATTTTCCGGAAAATGAGAATTTAAGAGAGATGGCATATGAGAGGATTGTGTTCGATGAATTTTTTATTCTGCAACTTGCGCTGGTACTTCGTAAGTCGAAAATAAAACAAGCGAAAGACGGCATCGCCCATAAGATAGAAGGCGAATTGTCAGAATTATTTAAGGCGTTACTTCCTTTTAAACTGACAGAAGCTCAGAAGGTGGTGATGGAGGATATCGAAAACGATATGGCAAGCCCCAAACCTATGAACCGACTTTTAGAAGGCGATGTGGGCTCTGGAAAGACCATAGTCGCTGCTTACGCGCTTGTCCTGACTGCTCAAAATGGCTATCAGGGTGCCTTAATGGTGCCGACCGAGATTTTAGCTGAGCAACATTTCTTGAATCTAAACAGATTATTTGGCCCTCTTGGCTTAAGCGTCGTCTTGCTTACGAATGGAATACCTGATGATATGCGCCATAAGGCATATATGATGATTGAAGACGGCAGCGCAAATGTCGTAATTGGCACACATGCTTTAATACAAGAAGGCGTCAAATTCAAAAATTTAGGTTTGGTAGTAATCGATGAGCAACATAAGTTTGGCGTTGACCAGCGGGCGCGCTTGAAGGAAAAGGGGCTAAATCCGGATATATTATTTATGACAGCCACCCCGATACCGCGCACTTTGGCGATGACGCTCTATGGGGACTTAGACCTTTCGATATTATATGAGGTGCCGGAGGGGAAAATCCCACCGAAGGCATATTTGGTCGGCGAAGGGAAGCGTCAAGGTATTTATAAATTTATCGCACAAGAGGTAGGGGCAGGACATCAAGCGTATATAATCTATCCTGTAATTAAAAAAGGGAAAAAGGAAAACTTAAAAGCCGCAACTGAGATGTTCGCTAAGTTTAAAGATGAGGTTTTTCCCCAGTTTAATGTCGGGCTGATACACGGAAGGTTGGAAGGCCAAGAAAAAGAGCGCGCGATGGACGATTTCAGGACGGGCAAAATACAGATTTTAGTCTCAACTACAGTTATTGAAGTTGGCATCGATAATCCAAACGTTTCTGTTATGCTAATCGAAAATCCAGAGAGATTCGGCTTAAGCCAACTTCACCAACTGCGCGGAAGGATAGGAAGGGGTGGCCAGAAATCATACTGCATCTTATTATCTGACACAGAATCCGAAGAGGCGAAGAGGCGCCTTAAGGCACTCATAAGCACTACAAGCGGTTTTCGCATTGCGGAGGAAGATTTGGAAATTCGTGGCCCCGGCGAATTCTTTGGCACAAGACAACATGGCCTTCCCGAATTGCGTTACGCAAATTTAATCTCCGACGTAAGACAATTGGAGGCCGCTCGTCGTGAGGCATTTAATTTAGTTCGGGCGGATCCGACACTTTCCGATGAGCGGCATAACTTGCTAAGAAAGATTTTGAAACGCAAATTCGCTGGCAAATTCAATGTGGTATCGTAATTTATTTGTAAATTTCTTTTCTATGTTTTATTCTATAGATGTATATATTTTTTGCTTTATCATCTATACGATATAAAATGCGATAATCGCTCATTCTTATACGATAGCCTTCTTCGGTGGTCAATTTCAGGCATCCCGGGGGGCGAGGATTATTTGAAAGTAGAGATATTTTATCTTTAATTTGGTTAAAGATTTTACCGCGCAGGTTATCTAAATCTTTTTGTGCCTGAGGAAGGATAAATATCTTATACACGGTGGGCTCTTAGATAGTCCTCAAATGGGATGGCAAATTTTTCTTGATCGCGCAGGCTCTTTAAATCTAAGAGGTCTTCTTTGAGTTCTTCGCGCTCAAGTTGCTCTGTTAGCGCTTGTTCCACAAAGAAGCCATATTTCATGCCATGCTCTGAACAGAATTTCTTAACGCGGTTAACAACGCTGGGGTTTAATTTTACAGCGAAAGTAGTTTTTGTCATTTTTTACCTCCATATAAAGTATATTATAAATTTATAACTTTGTCAAGAAAAAGTTAACAAAAGTTAAAATTTATATGCGGATAACGAGCGGAAAATTTAAAAGCAGAATCATAAGAGTGCCGAAGGCAATAAGGCCGACGTTGGATAATGTGCGCAAGGCCATATTCGATATTTTAGGAGAGGCAGTTATTGGGACAAACGCTTTGGATTTGTTCGCAGGCTCAGGCGCCTTAGGCATAGAAGCATTAAGCCGTGGGGCAAATTCCTGCGTATTCGTAGATAATAACAAATCTTCCGTAAAGGCGATAAGGGAGAATTTAGAAGCGCTCGGTTTAACAGATAGCGAAGAGATAGGCATCTTATTCGCCGATGTTTTGAGGGGAATAAGCAAATTTTCAAAAGGCGAAAGCAAATTCGACCTTATATTTCTCGACCCACCTTATTATAAATCGTTAGCGAAAAAATCCTTGTCTTTGCTCGGCAGTTATGATATATTAACAAAATCTGGCGTTGTAATCGTCGAGCATTCTAAGCACGATGAGCTGCCGAGTTCAGTCGGAGAATTGAAATTATACCGCAGCACCAGATATGGTGACACCTGTATTTCATTTTACCACCGCACCAAAATTTTTGGTGTGGTGGTTTATCGCAAGGAATAAAAACGAATGGGAAGAAAGGCAGTATATCCGGGGACATTTGACCCCGTTACTTATGGCCACATAGATTTAATCAAGCGCGCCCTTAAAATCTTCGACAGGGTTATAATCGCGGTTGCTCATAATCCAGAAAAAAATCCACTTTTTACGGTCGAGGAAAGGATTAAAATGTTGAGGTCCGTAACGAAGGGGTTAAATGGCGTTATTGTCGAAGATTTCGACGGCCTAGTCGTAGATTACGTAAGAGAAAAAGGCGCCTCAGTTGTGATTCGAGGGCTTCGGATGTTATCGGACTTCGAATATGAGTTTCAGATGGCGCTTACAAACAGGAAACTAGCGCAGGATATAGAGACAATATTTATGATGCCGTCGGAACAGTACTCTTATTTATCATCCAAATTGATAAAGGAAGCGGTTGCGCTCGGCGCGGATGTAAAGGCGTTCGTCCCTAAATTCGTTAAGAAGGCGCTTATTGAAAAATTGAGATGAAAATAAAATTAAATGAGATACATAAAGAGGGCTTAAGCGTAAAAGAGACTTGCGATCCTAATGCCCTCGATCTGGCAAGGGATGATTTGAAGTTCATCTCGCCAATAGATATTTCAGCTTTTGTCACAAAGGATAAAGATGATTTGTATGCCCATATCGAAGCGAGGGGAAAGCTCGAGATGCTCTGCGCACGCTGCCTCTGTCCGTATGAGATAGATTTCAAAAGGGAGTTCGATTTTAATTACGACGTAAAAGGGAAAACGAGTTTAGATCTGACCGAGGACATAAGACAAGAGATAATTTTAGAATATCCGATAAAGCCACTGTGCAAGCCGGATTGTAAGGGGTTGTGTCAGACCTGTGGCAAAAATTTAAACGAAGGCGACTGCGGCTGCTAATATAAATCAGATTCTGAAAGATAGAATGAATTTAAACCCTAAATTCGAAACCCTAAACTCTAAACAAACTCAAACTCTAAAACCCAAAACACAAGTTTAAACATTTGAGTTTAGGATTTTGGATTTGTTTAGGATTTAGAGTTTAGTGTTTAGAGTTTACTGGTCGTACATATAAGGAGGAAAATATATGGCTTTACCGAAGAGAAAACATTCGAAATCAAGAAGGGATAAATCCAGGACTCACCAAGTATTGTCTTCGCCACAACTTACCAAATGTCCACAATGTTTTAAATTGATAAGGACCCACCGACTCTGCCCTTATTGCGGACACTATAAGGGACGCAAAATCTTAGAGATAGAGGTAAAGGAAGAAAAGGCCAAATGAGAATCGCCGTTGATGGAATGGGCGGTGATTATGCCCCTCAGGTAGTTGTCGAAGGCGCTGTTCAAGCCGCCTCCGAGTATGGTTTTGATATTGAGATAGTAGGCGCACGTCACAAAATCGAAGAGGAGCTATCCAAATTTGGGCCCCTTCCGTCAAATATCCACGTTTATCATGCTTCAGAGACAATAGATATGCACGAGCCGGGCGCGGCGAGCGTTCGTTCTAAGAAGAATTCTTCAATTTGTGTGGCGGTAGAACTTGCAAAGGAAGACAAAGTAGATGCGGTAGTTTCAGCAGGCAACACAGCTGCTTTCGTTAGCGCAGCTATGCTTTCTTTAAGGCGGCTTGAGGGTGTGGAGCGTCCGGGGATTGCGGTTTTGTTTCCCTCGCTTAAAGGGCCTGTTTTAATGATAGATGTTGGAGCGACCATAAACCCAGAACCCGAGCATCTTCTGATGTTCGGCCTAATGGGCGATGTCTACTCAAAGCATATTTTAAATAGGAAAATGCCGTCGATAGGTTTGTTAAATATCGGAGAGGAATCTACGAAGGGTCCAGAATTTTTGAAGGAGACCCATCGGCTTTTGGAGTTGAGCGCATTGAATTTTCAAGGGAACGCCGAAGGAAAAGATATATTCGCAGGAAAATTCAATGTAATAATTTGCGATGGTTATACCGGCAATGTGGTACTAAAGGTCGCTGAATCTATCGCCGATACCATTTCTGCATTTATAAAGAAAGAACTTAAGAAAGGGCTCCTGACGCTGGTCGGAGGAATTTTAAGCTCCCCCGCTTTCGATGCGATTAAAAAACAGATAGATTATGCCGAATATGGCGGCGCGCCGCTTTTGGGCGTAAATGGAATTTGTATAATCAGCCATGGACGTTCTACCGCAAAGGCCATAAAGAATGCGATAAGGGTTGCGGGAGAATTCGTTGAACATCAAGTGAATCAGCGTATCACGGAGGCGATAAAAAAATTTTAAGATGACAAGGAAAAACCAGATACGAAGAGTAGGGATAATCGGGTTAGGTTCATATCTACCGAAGAAAGTCCTGACCAATTTCGAACTGGAGAAGGTTGTTGATACATCGGATGAGTGGATCAGGACTCGCACAGGCATATCCGAGCGAAGGATCGCAGAAGCCGACGAGGCGACCTCAGACTTAGCTGCCCACGCCGCAAAAGGGGCTTTAAAAAATGCGAAACTTTCGCCCGAAGATGTGGAGTTAATAATTGTAGCGACGATTACGCCGGACATGCAATTTCCTGCGACGAGCTGTTTAGTTCAGGCGAAGTTGGGTGCCAAAGGCGCTGCATGTTTTGACATCAATGCCGCTTGTTCTGGCTTTATACACGGTTTAATAATTGCGCAACAATTCCTCGCAAGCGGAACTTATAATAATGCATTGGTCATTGGCGCAGAATTATTATCGCATTCTATAGATTGGAAAGACCGCTCGACCTGCGTGTTATTTGGCGATGGCGCAGGTGCTGCCATTATCGCGCCTGTAAAAAGTGGTGGAATTATATCTACGTATTTGGGGACGGATGGAACTCAGAACGATCTTTTAATGGTGCCGGCTGGCGGTTCGCGGATACCAGCATCGCATAAAACCGTAAGCGAAGGACTGCATTATTTGAAGATGCAAGGAAATGAGGTATTTAAATACGCAGTTCGCGTAATGGCGAATGCGGCACAAAAGGCATTACATAAAGCAGGGCTAACCTGCAAAGATGTCGATTGCTTAATTCCCCACCAGGCGAATATAAGGATAATCGAAGCTGCAGCAAAAAGGGCAGGCCTTTCGATGGATAAGGTCTATGTCAATGTAGATAGATATGGCAATATGTCCGCCGCTTCAACCGTCGTTGCTTTACATGAGGCGGTCAAGGAAGGCCGCATCAAAAAAGGCGATACGGTGGTATTGGTTGCATTCGGTAGTGGTTTAGTGTGGGGCTCTTGCGTCATTAAATGGTAGATTTCGCCCTCATCTTTCCCGGCCAAGGCGCCCAATACGTTGGGATGGGCAAAGACTTATACGACAAGTATCCCACTGCAAAAGTAGTCTATGAGAAGGCAAACAAGATTTTACAATTGGATATCTCAAAGATATGTTTTGAAGGCCCTGAAGACAAGTTAACTCGCACCGATATATGCCAGCCTGCTATTTTAATAACATCCATTGCCGCTTTGAGATCCCTCGAGTCAATCTTATCATCACCAATTGCACCTAAGGCCGTTTTAGGTTTAAGCCTTGGCGAATATACAGCGTTGGTATGCGCAGGTTCCGTGACGTTCGAAGATGGGGTCTATCTTGTGCGAAAGCGCGGCGAATTTATGGAAGAGGCATCGCGCGAAAATCCTGGAACTATGGTATCTATTATCGGGCTCTCGCTCCAGGAAACGAGGAAGGTTTGCGAGGAGACGGGCGTACAGATTGCGAATTTAAATTCTCCGGGACAGATTGTACTCTCAGGCGCTAAGGTAAAAGTCGAAGCAGCCTCAAGCCTAGCGAAGATAAGGGGTGCCAAACGGATAATACCATTGGATGTAAGTGGAGCTTTCCATTCCGATTTAATGGAGCCCGCAGCGAATAAATTGAAGATGGAGGTTGACAAGATAGATATTAGCCTGCCAAAGATAAAAGTGATTTCTAATGTTACTGCAAAATATGAGGCGACTGCGAAGGAGATAAAAGATAATTTAGTCACGCAGGTTAAATCGCCAGTCTTGTGGGAGGATTCCATAAAGTTTTTGGTGGGCGAAGGGATAAAGAGATTTATTGAAGTAGGACCCGGAAAGGTCTTGGCCGGGCTTTTGCGAAGGATAGATTTGAGCCTCGAATGCTTTAATGTCGAAACCGCAGCCGATGTATTGGCCGTAAGAGAAGTTTTGGAAAAAAGTTAGCAAAGTATAGCAAAATGCCGATTTTCGTCTTCGCCGCACCGCTTACAGTTGCTTCGGTTTGGTTTCTCGCGGGAACGTTCGATTTTCCCCAGCGGGAAAATCTCACTCGGCTTCATCCTCGCTCGTCCCTTACGTCTTTATATGTGGGGACACCGTGCTCGTTCGGATGAAAACGTCCCGCTGTAAAACCAAACCTATGCAATTGCATGGTTATGCTTTGAAATTTAAGTCTAAGCTTGTGTCCTTTCTTTATTACTCGCTTAAGGTATAAATATATGGCTGCGTCATAAACCGGCTTTTGCGCCTAGACATTAAATTTCAAAGTAAATAT
>CAZUZR010000023.1:0-13278 GCA_964625025.1 uncultured Planctomycetia bacterium
ATCTGCTCTTCGGTTGCGTTCAACTTAGAGCGGAGAAAATCTCTCTCCACAATGGCCTGGTCTAACAGTTGCTTCTGGGAGGCAAGTTGGGATTTCTTCTCATCTAGTTCTTTAGTGAACTTATCTATCGCAGCTTGTCTGTCGGACTCAAGTCTCTCTACGGTCTGTTTATTTTGTCCGGTTAGGTCCGATATCTGTTCTTCAAGGTTCATCTTCGCTTGCGTTAAGGAATCGCGCTCTTGCTCGAGTTGTTTTATCTGTGCGCCTAATGTATCTGCCTTTTGTCTTGTCTTGTTTAGCTCCTCTTCAGTTGCATTCAATTTAGATTGTAATGAATCCCTCTCTATAACGGTTTGGTCTAATACTTGCTTCTGGGAATTAAGGGAGGATTCCTTTTGTTCCAGCTCTTTAGTGAATTTATTTATCTTGGCCTGTTTATCAGACTCTATCTTTTCTATCTCTTGCTTATGTTGTTGGGTTAAGTTAGAAATCTGTCTTTCGAGGTCGGATTTTAACTCGGTTATCCTCTGCTCTAAGTCAGCCTTTGCTGTGGCTAATAAGTCCTTCTCTGTCTTAAGCTGGTCTGTCTGTGCC
Organism: uncultured Planctomycetia bacterium; assembly: GCA_964625025.1. Classification (GTDB taxonomy): domain Bacteria; phylum Omnitrophota; class Gorgyraeia; order Pluralincolimonadales; family CAZUZR01; genus CAZUZR01. The sequence goes on from CAZUZR010000023.1 coordinate 595, forward strand.
TTTAAGGCATCGAGTTCTTGTCTTGTTTTGTTCAACTCGCCTAAGGCGTTCTGTATCTTAGAACGGAGCGAATCTCTTTCCTGTAATAAGTCTCGGATGCATTCTCTGATATCCTCAAAACTCTGCTCTACGGAAACTGTCGCCTGCTCAACTTGACCTTCAATCGCTGATGACAAACCAGATTTAACCATAAGTCCTAAACAAAGAAAGATGCATAGAAGGCCTTTTAACATTACAATTTTCCTCATTTTCTCCGCTTTAAGGCGACCGCAGAGGAAATAGTTCCGTCTCCTTGAGGGATTCGATAGTCTCTTTAGTCTCCTTGCTAAATAGTTCTCCTTTCTTCTGTATCTCCTCCATCGCCTCATCGTGCAAACTCTTAACGCGAGCTACAAATTCGCTTTCGGGATAATCGGAAATAAATTTCTCACAGGCGTCCCTCGTCTTATATAAATCATGTTGATAGTAATAATAAATCCAAATAGCCCTATATGCAGCTTCTGGCGCCTTCGGGCTATCTGGAAATTGGCTCGCTATATTCTCAAATATACTTAAGGCCTGTTCCTTCCTGAACTTCTTATCTTTTCGGCGGCTTTCTAACCCAACGCCTCTATCTAATTTGTCCGCTTTCTCGAAAAGATTGTACACCAAACTCAATTGGCCTGTTGGGCCGGTATTGACGTATATCTCCTCCTCTTCTGTTGCGCCATAAAGTTTGGCTTCTTCTCTTGAACGCAGTATCCGCGGCGTAATAAATACTGCCAACTCGGTTTGAGTCTGGTCTTTGGAACGGTTACTGAAAAGCAGACCGATTATCGGTATATCCCCTAACAAAGGTATCTTTGACCTCGTCCTATCATCCTGCTGCTTTATTAAACCACCAATGACTACCGTCTCTCCTTCTTTAATGCGGACAGTCGTATCAGCCTCCCGAGTTGTAATTCTGGGCCCAGCATCTAAAAGTGCAGAGACTGAACTTACTTCAGGATGTAGCATCACCGTTATATATCCATCGGCATTTATTGACGGAATTACTCGCAACGTAGTGCCCACATCGATAAATTTCGTCGTCTCGGTTGTGCCCGTCGTCGTCTGCGTCCTCTCCTTATAAGGGACTTTCTCGCCGATTACAATCCTCGCCTCCCGATTATTCAATACCGCAATAGATGGAGAGGCCAAGAGGTGCGCCTTTTGGTCCTGGATGAGCGCATCCAAAGTCGCTGTAAGAGACAAACCCTTAAAGGTTAGGGTATCGATTTTAAATTGGCCACCCGTTAGCGAGCTCGATGGCCCAGCGACTGTGGTCGTCGTTTTTAATTCCTCCTGAAATCTTGTCTTTCGACTGAATAGGCCTTTAAGTTCGCCGGCCGGCTTATAATCTGCAGACCAGGTCACGCCTAAGTTTTGAAGGTCCTTTGAAGTGATATCCACAATCTTAACTTCGATGAGAACTTGCTGAGGCGGTATATCTATGTTTTTAATGAGATTCTTGACTTTATTGATGTTGGCTGAAAGGTCCGTTATGACCAGCATATTGGAGACCTCATCAACCTTTATGTCCCCCTTTGGCGAGATAACTTTTCGTAAAAGATTTTGCGCCTCCGCTGCCTTTAGATATTTTAAAAAGACAGGCTCGCTCGTTAAAGCTAAGTCCTCCGCGGCGCCGGCGCTAATATATATGATGCTTCCTCGCCGTGTATGGGTATAGCCGCTCGCAGTCAATATCGCCTCCAGCGCCTCATCTAATGGAACATTCTTTAAGTTAATCGTGATTTTACCTTTGACCTCAGTGCTGGTAACTAAATTGAGCCCATACGTCCATGCCAGCGAACGCAAGACCGCATTTATATCAGCATCCTTATAATCTAAAGAAATTATTGGGTTAGTTTCCACAGGGGGTGTAACCTCTGGCGTTGTTGTAACCTCTGGAGTTGCCACCGCTTCTTCTGTAGGGACTTCCGCAGATGGAATTTCCTCTTGCGCGAAAATAGCAAACTCTATTCTAAACAAAAAAATGCAAAACGCCAACCAACCTACAATTTCTAATTTGTTTTTCATTTTATCCTATTCCTCTATTTTTTATCTACTCAATGTCAACGAAGTAGTCTCCACTCCATTGGACAAAATTACTGCGTCAGGTAAAATCTGTGTCACCTTCCATTCTCCGATCTGGGTTCCAACTCTTGCTACTTCATTATTTATGATGGCGGTCGAATTCTTGCCAGCCCACGTTATACCTGATAATTTAAAATCCTTTTCCACGTTCCGCTTCATCTCTCGGGAAACGAATGGGTCCCTCTGAATAGCTAATGGCAATGGAGCTTCCTCTTCTTTTAAGGTTAAATCTATGCCCCTCTCAGCCAAAAGCAGCGATAGCTGAAGTTCCGCCTTAGTCTGAGGTCCTGCCTCCTTTGCCTGCGCAATCCCGATCCCCTCAACGGTTAAATAATCGGATATCTTCTCTAAGCGACGCAGATAATTAACTATGCTAGAATAGGGACTAGCAAATTTTATGTTCAACTGTAACTTTGAATAACCTTCTTTCTCCTTCTCTATATTTTGACGTATCGATTCAAAATCCATATTTAAACCCTCTGAGCGACCCGTAATCCCTCCGAGTAGTTGAGACGCGGAACTAGCCGAGGGGATCCTGGCCTCATAAGCTGATATCTCCTTGAGGACGCTTTCATATTCCCGACGCAGTTTTGCGTTCTCTTGCTTCGCCGCTTCGGTGTCAGGAAACTGGGATTTGATAGATTGAACCTGGTTTAAAATCTTTTGTAAATCGTTTTTAAATTTCTTCTGTTGGCTAAGGTAGGGCTGCCAAAACATTCGATATCCTATAGAGAGGAATAAGACGACGCTCAGGAAGAATATCAATGCCCTCTCGCGTTTACCTAATCTGTTAAGATAATCTAATATAGCTACGCCGTTCATACCTTAAGGCCTCTTTAGATATTACCATTTATTCACCCTTAAAAAGTGGGTGCGTTATTATCTCGAAATTGTATAGCGTCATATCGCCCACCTTGCTCTTCTGAGTAAATTGAAAACTCGACTCCTTAAACCTCTTCGACTTATTTAAGTTATCCATAAGTTCAGAGACCAACTGATTGTCCAACGTCGAACCAGCTATAACCATTTGTTCGCGACTGATGGACAATTTATTTATCCAAATCTCATCCGGCATAAGCATTGGAAGATACGCCAAGACATCCGAGAGCCCCTCGGACTTAGCCGCCCCGGCCATCTTAAGATATTCTAACCTCGCATCTACTAACAACTTCTTCTTCACGAGGTCTTGATGTTCCTTCGCTAGATTCAATTGCTGTGACTGAAGACGACTTAAATTAGTTTTTACGGCTTGTAACTCTTTCTTCGCGATATTTATCTTCCATTTAAATTGTTGGCTATATAAAAATTGCGCCGAAATTCCTATCGCTAAAAATGTTAAGATAACCAAAAGTGCCTTAAAGGTTGGGGTCCTTAAAAAAGTGGCCTTGCCGCTTAAAGATGGCTGGCCTTTTTCGGCCTGTCTAGGTATGAGGTTTAACCGCTTCATATTATTTCATTAGTTCGTCTGCCCGTTAGTTCGTTGGCGCCCGACTAACTTTGTTAACCAACAAACCAACTAACCAACTTCCCTTAATGCCAATCCTACCGCTACGCCAAAAGTTGCTCCCCATTCTTTTAAATTTATTTTACCTATAGCCTCGTCGCCTATTATGAGGCTGCCTAATGGATTGAATATCTCCGCGGGAATATTTCCGCCAAGGGCGGACCCGCCGCTGACGGAAAAGCGGCTGCGCAAGAAAAAATCCAGGCCTTTAAGTTTGGCTCCTCCGCCACTAATTATAACGCGGCTTAAACCGGCTTCGCTCGAACGAAGCAGTTGATTAGTAAAATTCTTATAGGAATGCTCCATATCTACAATTAAATTTTCTAACCCGGAAGCGAGGGCTGGCATAAGCGAAGTTACTTCCTGCCATTCTTTCGCTCGCCGACCTTTGATGAGCACCTTTGGAACAAAGCTCCAATTCTCAAGGCCATATTGGCATTTTAACTCCTCCGCATCCTTATAATCGATTTGGAAATAACCCATTATGGCTTCGCTCAAAAGATTTCCTGTCGTTGTGATATTCTGGACGAGATATACATCTTGGCCAATAGCTATTGAGAGCGAACTTATATCATACCCGATATCTAACAATAAAATTACATCCCCTTCGGCAGGAGGTGAAAAGTAACAAAAAGCTGCAAATAGAGCTAATGGGCTTGGTTCCACAGCAATCACATCCAATCCCGCCTCGTTGACCTCTTGAATCTTTTGCGTGACCACATCCTTTGGGACGACCGCTATTAAAATATTATTTTCTTTTGAGGGCGATTTCGTTGACCCTTCCAAAACGTCATAATCTAAACAGAAATCGTTTATTCTACGTGGGCCAATTCCTAAAGTCTCTCCAATTTCCCAACGGACAGCATCGTTGATTTCGGCCGGTGGCATAGGAGGCAATTTTAATGTACAAATCTGAACCTCCCTCATTGAAAGCCCAACCGCTGCTTGTCCCTTTAAACCATTTTCTTGGACTACTTCTTTTATCGCCGTCCTTACTTCGTTCGAACGCTTGCTTCCTATCTTTACAAGTTGCAGTTGACCATCTGCTTTGGCCAATTGAACCGCCCTTACCTCTGAATCGCTTATATCTATTCCAAGGGGCAAGAATTCGGATGGCACCTTCTTCGCCTCGAGTTCGGCCTGCCCCTTTCTGACCTTACCACCACTTCCGCTAAAGAGTGCCGAAACCTTTTTAGCCGAACCGGGCGCTACCTTTCTGCGTTCGAATATCCTTTTTATAAATTCGGAATCAGGCGACTTTTCCGGACTCAAACCTCACCTCGCATCTTTGGGTCCTTGCTATCACTTCTTCCATCAGATTAAAATAATCCTGCGCACCAAGTGACTTCGGGTCATAAATATGAATTGGCTTTTTGTATATCGGCGCCTCACAGAGTTTGATGTTGTTGCGGATTACCGTATTGAAGACCATCTCTTTGAAATAATCGCGTATCTGCCCAAGCATATGGTTGTTTATCTTCGTCCGAGCGTCGAATAACGTCGCTACTATCCCAAGGATTTGTAAGTCGGGATTCAAACGTTCACGGACTATTTCGATAGTGGAAAAAAGTTCCTTCATCCCTTCCAACGAATAATAATGTGTTTGAATAGGTATCAAAACCGAATCTGCGGCTACAAGCGCATTTATCGTAATCAGGTTTAAACTTGGGGAACAATCGAAGAAAATAAAATCGTACTCTTTAATGAGAAATAATTTTCTCACAACAATTCTAAGCACGCTCTCCCTGCCCAATAGAGATGCCAGCTCCAATTGCGCGCCAGAAAGCAAAGGGTTGGCTGGCGCAATATCGAGCCCCTCGAAAGGCGTGCGCTGAATTACTTGAGCGAGCGCAACATTATTTATCAAGACATCATAAACATTTCTTTCAATATTATCTATATCCACCCCTAATCCTAAACTTGCGTGAGCCTGAGGGTCTAAATCTACCAAAAGGACCTTATACCCCCTCTGGGCAAGGTAGGCAGTTAAATTTATGGCTGTGGTGGTCTTTGCGCAACCGCCCTTTTGATTGGCAATGGCAACGACTTGTCTGCTTATCGTAACAAGTTTAGGGGCTTGATTTAAGACCTGAGCATCTGGTGAGCCTGATGGTTTATACGTTGAATCTAAAGGAGCTCCTTCTCTTGTGCTTAATCTTTTTATTATCTTTTTTAACTCGTCTAACATCTCTTTTCTCCTTAACCTTTAAAATGGCATTAATGCGAGGAAGAGAATTGCCTACGGATGAGCCTGAGGCTATATCCGCTCCTTCGCATCTCCCTTATCTCCTCCTGCCGCTTTCCGACATCATCCTTGTCATACAGGCGCTTGTTGCCTTGCTTATCTGCGATTGGCAAGAGGCCCATATTCGTGTAGTAATTGATGGTCGGCTTGGATAAGTTGTATAGATTTGATAATTCATCCACGCTTATTAAATTGCTTTTGCCCTGTCTCATTTCATCTTCCCTTCCTTTTGGTTTTTATAATACTTAATAACATTTAATAATAAATAATGCTTCTATTAAATCTATTGCAAATTTTAAACTTTATAATATACGTTAATCTTTACTTTGTCAAGCAAAAAAGGGGACGTTCCCTTTGGGGACACCCTTTCACTTTTGGTTAGTTGGTTTGCTGGTTACTTGGTTTTAACGGGCAAACGAACAAACGGACTAACGAAAAAAGTCCCTATTTCTATATTTCTTTGAGCCTTAGCTGGGAGAGGAGATATCTTCTAATATCTTCTGGGGTAGGTTGTGCCTTTGCGGACCTTCCGTTTTTCAAAACTCGCTCTAAGATTGGCTCCATCAGTGCATTACAGGTAGGGCATTTATCCCGTGAGTGGCCTTTTGGCGAAACTGCAAGAGAAAGACATTTCTTACACCTTAAAACATCTTTCCTGCCGCTGTATTTTCCTTTTTTTGCGCAGGGTTTCCCGTCTAATTCAACGATATCCATAGCAAAATCTGTGGTGGGAGCGTTTGAAATGGCTGTCCCTATGCCAAAACCAGATGCCCCTGCTGCCTTTAACTCTGGAATTTCTGCTTCATCTATTCCGCCAGAGACAATAATTTTGACATCTTTATACCCCCTTATATCGAGTTCCCACCTTACTTCACGAATTATATCGGCGAAATTCCCTCGTCGTGATGAGGGCGTATCGAGCCTTACGCCGTCTAACCTCTTGCCTAATGCCTCGATTGCCAATATCGCTTCTTCCTTCTCATCGGAATATGTATCGATTAGCGCTACCCTTGGTACATCCTTAGGCATATACCTATCAAAAGCTCGCCACGCATCCTTTTGTCCCTGAAATATAACTACCAACGCATGTGGCATTGTCCCCATCGGCGATTTGCCAATCGTTTTAGCTCCTACTAACGATGAAACTCCATCACATCCCCCAATATAAGAAGCGCGGTCTAACATCGGCGCAATTGCAGGGTGCATCCTTCTGACTCCAAATGCCAACACTAACGATTCTCCCGCTGCTTTCTTAACTCTGGCGGATTTCGTAGCGACACCTGTTGCTTGGCAGATTAATCCTAAGGCCGGAGTTTCATAAATACAAAATTCTCCGTATGGTCCATCGATTGCTAGCAAGGGTACGCGCACGCCGTTTATATCTTTCGCAGTAAATATAGTCCCCTCCGGCACAGCATATAAATCCACATCCAACCCATCTAAAAGCGCAATTACTTCGTCTAAGCCACAGAAAACTCCCCACTCCCAACCGTTTGGCAGGTCGCCTAAAGTAAACTCTGCGTATGCGCGTTTTCGTTCAAGTCCTTCTCTTTCTAAAATTTCCTTCGTGCGCAAAAAATAGATATCGGTCGTCTCGCCTTTTATTATCTCTTCATCCGACGCAATATGAAAACGCCTTTGGCTTTGCCTTTTCATCTTCCCTCTCCCATAATTGCTTTCCTACCTTTTCCACCTACGAGGTGGATTAGGTTCCTTGAATCTATTATCTTGGCTCTGTAGACCCTCTTCATATATTCGAGCGCACTTCGATGGTCTTCGTCGCTTAGCGCCGCACAACAATCGCTTGCCACAGTTAATTTATATCCGCGGAAAAAACCATCAGCGGCAGCGTGTTTTACACAGATATCGGTTGTAACTCCTGTTAAAATTAATTCTTTGACCCTCAGTTTTTTTAGAAAATGCTCTAATTTTGTCTTGTAAAATCCACTGAAGGTATTCTTCTCTATCAAAATATCCTTCGGTCCCGGCGATAATTCCCTTACCGTCTCGCACCCCTGTGTCCCTTTTAATGCGTGCCTGCCCCAAATTTTTAATTCAGGGTCTTTTGGGTTATGTGTATCTTGCACATATATTATAGGAATTTTTTTAACGCGTGCGCAATTTAGAAATATTTTCAAAATTGGAACGATTCTCTTCGCCCCTTCGCTGCCATACTTTCCAACTACAAAATCATTTATCATATCAATCACTAAAATCGCACGCTTCGCCATAAAACCACCCGGGGACGGTCCATTTGGTGCCGGCCCATTATTTCAATAACTTAAACAAACTCAATGAACTTTAAGTAACTTTCTAAGTAGTGGAGCCCCCCAAAGTGTAAAGGAAAAATGACTCTGACCCCTTTTTCGTTTTCTCTCCGCACCCTATCGCCCAATCATCACAACGGGAATGAGGCCGCCTTTCCTCGAGATATTTACAACCGGCTCAACTGAACACCTGCCCAAGAAGGCAATCCCAGAGTCAGACGATGTAAATCCAGAGACCTCATAATTCTTTTCTATCGTAACTTTCCCATCATCATGAAGCACTGGAAATCTCTCTTCCCTTATATTCGCATATTCTTGAACGACATGTGAGTGGCCACCTTTTCCGTTTTTGGCGGAAAACGCATCTTGAAGCGCCTTTCTCCATTGAAGCGACGTTGCAAATCTTCCTAAGACAACGCCTTCGCCACCATACATTCGATTTGGCTTTATCACCAAATCGTCCTTATGCCTCTCGATGAATTTCGTAAGTTCGACCTCTTTGCCATCTGGCCCCTGCGTCTTTCTATCCCAGATAAGACGCGTCCAGACAACATGTCTTTTAAACAGCTTCCTTTGCGCAGGAGTAAAATATTTTATGTATTCCTCATCGGTAAAAATCTCCAATGTGCTCTTGTGGTCGAATTCGCCCGCAATAGATGAGACGACCTGATTTCTCTTAAACGCTTCCTTCAACACATCCACCTTCGCCCCCTCGTCTTCCATCTCGTGCAATTCATCTATTGAGCAGTCTCTATAAATTATATCTATGAGCGCATCCCTAAAATAGACTTCGCCATTTCGTAGCGTAAGTTCCCTTGGGTCAGTCGCAAATGCCACAAGCCCTTTGCTTCTTAAATAATTTGCAACGAAGGCATATTCGTCTGTCCCGTCAAGGCAGCGTTGGTCCTCGATTAGAGCCACATTGGCACGCGGACGATTAACCTTCTGTGCATGTTCGGTTATGGTCTGAAATAATAATTCTCGAACATCATCCTGCATTATAAAATTGATTCCGCGAATGTGATTGCGAAAAACCGGCAGGAAGATATCCTCTATGATATTGGTCGCCGCAGGGATATAATGAACTCCGCCCACGCCAACTGAATTCGTTTCAATAAAAGTAAATGAGTCCTTCCAATCGGAGGTGGAAAATATAGCGTTTGCGTCTATCCTGTCGAATACTGTCTGTAAGGCATTTTGGGCGTCGCTTCTATATATTTCGAAGAACCACTCCTCTTCCCGGGGCGTTAAGGTAAGGACCCGCCTTGCCTTGGGCTCGTTGTAATATATATTCGCCGCCCTCTGTAGTGCGTCCTTCATATTTAGGCAAACTCTATGGAAGAATCTCTTCTGCTCTTTCGTTATAAGCCAAGGACGCACGCGGACATTTACAATCCGAGGTTCTCCCTTCTCGTTATAAATCACCATGCCGCGCTTTAAGGACTCTTCCCTCAATTTATCGAAGAGCTCTTTGACTCTCGTTCTCGGAAGTTTTAAGAAAACTTCATTTAATCTCTCTTGTATCGCTTTTATATCGCGTTTCATTTTTCTAAATTATACCAGATAAAAAAGTAAAGGTAAAGGGGACGTTCCATTTGGGGACACTCCACTTTTAAATAATGTTGAAAATTTTTGCAAGATTTATACCCTCTCTTGCGTCTTATATATAGAGATAAAAAGGAGGGGAGTCACATGCCTAGAGAAAGAAGGATGTTGATAGATGGTGGAATATATCATATTATTCAAAGAGGCCATAACAAAACTGTGCTTTTTAGGGAGCAATCGGATTTTGAGAAGTTCAAAACAACAATAAAAAAATACAAGAACAAATTTTCATTTGAACTTTATCATTACTGCCTTATGGTCAATCACGTACACCTAATTCTAAAGATAATCAAAAAAGAAGATTTACCGCAACTTATGAAAGGAATGTTGCAAGCTTACAGTTTTCATTTTAGAAGAAAATGCGATTATTCAGGATATCTATACGAAGGCAGATATAAAAGTATCTGTATCGATAAAGATGAATATCTTCTTGAATGTGGTCGTTACATAGAAAGAAATCCGATAAGAGCTGGCATTGTGGATAATCCATCAGAATATCCTTGGTCGAGTTATAATTATTATGCAAATGAAAAAAATGATGATATAATAACCGCTGATCCGTTATATGAAACATTGGGAAACACCCAAAACGAAAGAAAAAAGATATACGCCGAGTATCTATCAGAAACCAGAGCATACGAAAAATTACTTGATGAGACCATAAGAGATTTAAAATAATATAAAGTGGAGTGTCCCTAAATGGAACGTCCCCTCCCCTTACTTAGATACGGCATAAAATACTTAAAGAAACAAGGCGTTGACTACGCTGACATCCGCTTCGTAAGGCATACCCATGAATCCTTAAACGTCAAAAATCTAGAAGTGGAAAACATATCTACAACGACCGACGAAGGATTCTCTGTCCGTGTCTTGAAATGGGGCAGTTGGGGCTTCTCATCGTGCTCGGAGATATCAAAAGAGAACCTCAAAGTGACCGCGGAACGCGCAATCGCCATCGCCGAGGCGACCGCTCCGATAAATAAAAGCAGAATTTTCTTGGCGGCTATCGAACCGGTTAAGTCCCATTTCAAATCCAAATACGAAATAGACCCTTTTTCTGTCCCCATACAGAAAAAATTGGATTACATAATGTGGGCATGCCAAGTATTAAAATCACACCAGAATATAAAAACGGCTTTAGCTGCACTCGACTTCTATCACACCTATAAATTTTTTGTATCCACGGAGGGCTCTGAGTTAGAACAAGAATTTATAGAAAGCGGCGGCTATTGCGAAGCGCTCGCTGTATTAGACGGCGAAGTCCAACGCAGGTCTTATCCACTGCCGCATAGCAACCTCGCGCAAAGCGGGTACGAATATGTTAAAGGACTTGATTTAGTTGGCGGCGCGGAAAAAGTAAAAAATGAAGCGATAAGCTTGCTACGGGCGAAAGAGTGTCCGTCAAAAATCACGACGGCCATTTTAGACACAGCGCAGCTCGCCCTCCAAATTCATGAATCCTGCGGCCACCCAGCTGAATTAGACAGGGCATTCGGCGATGAAGTAAGTTTCGCTGGCGCAAGCTTCTTAACGCCGGATAAATTAGGCAGATTTAGATATGGCTCAAAACTGGTTACTATAACCGCCGACGCTACTTGCGAAGGCGGCGTAGGAAGTTTCGGCTTTGACGACGAAGGTGTGCCAGCACAAAAGGTCCCGCTCATAAAAGATGGTTTATTCGTTGGATATTTAAGTTCGAGGGAAACCGCATACAGGTTAGGGACAAAATCGACTGGCGCGATGAGGGCCTCTGGTTACAGCGCCCTTCCCTTGGTTAGGATGACGAATATCAATTTAGAACCAGGCGATGCAACGCTTGAAGAGTTAATCTCCGACACAAAAGATGGGATATTATTTTCGACCAATAAGAGTTGGTCAATAGACGACTTACGGCTTAATTTTCAATTCGGCACTGAAATCGCCTGGGAGATTAAAAATGGTAAGGTAGGCCAGGCCTTAAAAAATCCGTGTTATGCTGGCTTGACGCCTAAGTTCTGGGCAAGTTGTAGCGGCATCGCAAATGCGCAACATTGGAAATTATATGGCGTCCCAAATTGCGGCAAAGGAGAACCGGGGCAGGTTATGCATGTCGGACACGGTGCTTCCCCTGCTAAATTTGAGAAGGTGCAAGTCGGCAGAAAATCCGTCAAAAAGATTGGCAGAGCCAAAAAGATTTATGGTGGAAAACGATGATCGGTAGAGAAGTGCTCCTCAATTCGTTAACTACAGCGCTTAAACCCTCGAGTGCGGACCAGACGCTAATTTGCTGTTACGCTACCTTAGATAGGGTTACCAGATTTCACAATTTTAGAATACATCAGGATATAGAAGAGACCGATATAGAAATATATTTCAAAATTGACTTAAACGGCAATATCGGCGTATCATCTACGAATTCGCTTATCCCAAAGGATTTAAAAGAGGCGCTAAAAAAAGCCCTCCAAATAGCAAAGGTCTCTCCTAAGCCCAAAGTCAAAATTAAATTTCCATCCGGTGAAGTAGCGCCTTCGGTTTTAACCTATTATCCAAGCACTATAGATATTTCATTCGAAGAGAGAATACGTAATTTAACGCGCATTTTTGATACCACAAAAAAATATGGGCTGCAAGTAGCTGGCTCTATCTTAACCGGCGAAGAGGAAATCGCCCTTGTAAATTCATATGGCGATGCAAAATATCAAGCTTCAACCATATCTGCGGTTAAACTAATCGCAACGGACGGACCTGCCTCAGGATTTTGTAGCGCCGTCTCAAGGGATATAACGACGATAAACTGGCAGGCCATCCTCGATGAGGCGATTAAAAAATGTATGGCTGGAAAGAACCCCCAACCGATAAAATTAGGACTGTACGATTGCCTCTTGGAGCCTGAGGCAGTGGGAGATATCTTGCAATGGCTGGGGTTTATCGGCTTTGGGGCAAAGCAATTTTATGAGAAGACTTCATTC
>CAZUZR010000023.1:13288-21089 GCA_964625025.1 uncultured Planctomycetia bacterium
GGGCAAGATAGGTCAGAGGTTGATGTCCAATAAGATAACGATATTAGACGATGGCTTAAATCCTCAAACCATAATCTATCCTTTCGACTTTGAAGGGACGCCCAAGAGGAAGGTGATGCTTATAGAAAACGGCGTCGCAAAAGGGGTCGTATACGATAGCCATTACGGCTCTCTATACAAGAAAGGTTCAACTGGACATGCGCTGCCACCAGATGAGGTCGAGGGCCCACTTCCGCTTAACTTAATAATGGAACCGGGCGACTCATCGATTGAGGATATGCGAAGGTCCATAAAAAGAGGGATTGCGATTACGCGATTTCATTATATAAATGGGCTGCTTAAACCAACGCAAGCATTGATGACAGGGTTGACGCGCGATGGCACATTTTTAATAGAAGATGGGAAAATCAAGAAACCCTTAAAAAATTTAAGGTTCACCGAAAGCATTTTAAGGGCATTTTCGCATGTCGCGAGCATCTCGAAGGAAAGGAAACTGGTAGGTGACCCCACTCAAGAGATGGGCACCTCATACGTGCCGGCGCTTTTAATCAAGGATTTTACATTCACCGGAATTACTGAATAACAGATTTTTCTGAATCCGCTTTTAGTTTCTCCGCCACTATCTTGCATATGTTGAATTTGCTACAAGAATCGCAGCAGGAAGATAGTTCTTCTTTCTCGTACCTTTCCATCCGCGGATTGCAGGTCCAGAAGTCTTGACATTGAACGCAACAATTAAATGCGGTTGACATAATTATTATTTTCCTTCAAATTTAACCAAATTATTTCCATCGAAATAGAGATATTTCGTCTTCGAAAGATAACCTACATCGGCAGGCAAATTTTTATACCTTCCATGATACGTCCATTTCTCCTTCGCTACACCCCATTTGCCAGTTTCGTCATATTCCTTAACATCGGGCTCGCCCCAGGCCGCCAAGATCTGGTCCTTTAACATCCCTATCCTTAAACTCGTTGTCCCAAACGGATGTTTTAAAGCCTCTTCTGGGGTAGGTGGTTGTATCTCCGCACAACCAGCCAGATAAATCAAAATAACAAGTATAGTCGAAATTATTCCAAATTTAAAAGATTGGGTTTGCATCTTGTCTTCTCTTCCCCCTTTCTCCTTAAGATTATAATCGTCCTTATCAGTTTAATATTATAGTCCTCTTTTAAGTCAAAGTCAAAATTATAAAATCTGCCGATGTAATCGAAAGCCCCAGAGTCCCTTATGAGCCTTTTAAATTCACTAAGGTATAAAAGCCTTGTCCTTGCTCGCCCATTTATAGTAGCATTAAATCTAGGGCCTCTAATCTTAAATATCAATTCATCTTCGAAGGTCTTGTCTTTTGGGTTGAATGTATGGGCGAGCTGTCGGTATGTAGCATCTATCGTAATATCTTTATCTCGTTCGACCCAGTGCGCATCTTTCCATTCGATTACATCTTCATCCTGCCCTTGTGTGCAGGTGCGGGATTCATTTTTAGGCATCCAAAAATCTAATATATAAAGGCCTCCTACTTCGAGCGCTTTAGCAAGGGAATTAAAATGCGACAATATATCATCATCGGTCAATAGATATCTAAATGAATCAAGCATGCAAATCGCACACTCGTATTTACCCCGCCCTTTCCTACTGCGAAGCCTCGCCCTTTTATTTAAAAGGGCGGGACGAAGAGACGCTCCGAAGCAAGAAGGGGCGGGGTTGTCATCTAACCGAAAATCTTTCATATCCGCCTGAACGCATCTGAAGCTAAGGCCTTCAAGCCTCGCTTTTTTATTCACGAATTCGACCATCTCCTTAGACTTATCCAAACCTAGAACTTTATATCCTCTCTTTGCAAATTCCCTCAGATGTATTCCAGGCCCACAGGCGATATCCAGAATGGCTTTGACTCTAATCGTAGAATATCGTCCTATACATTCCTCGATGAAATCGTACTCTAGGCTCCTATCCCAATTATAAGCTATTTCGCAATATTCTGGATATGAGTATACGTCTTTTGTGAACATTTGTGCCTTTTAAGGGCGGATTCTAAAATCATATTTATAATCTCATCGTAAGTCATCCCCAAAGATTCGGCAGATAAAGCAAAGTAATCATCTCTCGCAAGGGAGGGCAAGGGGTTTATCTCTAACACATAAACCCCGCCCTTTCTACAAAGAAGCGGCTCTGGGTAGTAAGAAAGAGCGGGATAAACCCCGCGTTCGTCCACACGCAAATCTACCCTAGCAACATCCTGACACCCAACTGCATAAAACGCATCTAGTGCCAGGCGTTTAATCCTTGACTCTAAATTGCCTTCTATCTCGAGTGGTTTTTGATATTTTAAACGACCCGTATCGTATCCGCACTTTTCAAATATATGGCTGCTTAAATTCGTTTTGACCTCTAAATATCTTTGCACGACCGGCAAAATAAAAGGATGCTCATTGCCGATTATCCCAACGGTAAATTCGTAACCCGTGATGAATTCCTCGATGAGCGCGGGCTGATTGTAAGTCCTGATTATCCGCTCGACCTGGCATTTAAGCTCCTCTAAATTTTTAACCTTAGAATCCAGAGTAATCCCTTTGGCAGAGCCCTCATATCGCGGTTTTACGAGCAGGGGAAAATTTAATCCCTCTGGCACGACTATATTATGTTCGTCTTTACATTCGAAGTAGCCAGGCGTAGGGATCTTATGATAGGAAAATATCTTTTTTGCAACTACCTTATCTAGCGAAACTGCCAACGAAACAGCATCCGAGCCGACATATGGGATATTAGCCGCATCTAAAATCGCAGGGACTTGTGATTCTCGATTCCTGCCATCTGTGCCTTCAGCGATATTAAAGACGATATCGCATCTAAGTTGGCGTAATTTCAAAACGAGGCTCTTAGCCGAGCCGATCCTAATGACGCTGTGACCATATATAGCTAAAGCATTTTCTATAGAGGATATCGTATCTTCGGCGTCGAACTCCGCCAAAAAATCATCGCCGCCCAAGCGGCAGGCAGGTGGTTTTTTATATATTAATTTACCCCGCCCTTGAATACAAGGGCGGCGTTTACCTTTGGATTTTAATTTGGATTTTAAATCGAAGGTCAAGCCAACGAAAAACGACATTATCTCGTAAGTTCTATATCTATGGTGCTCGTGTGGGGGGCATAACTTACTTTCGCATAGACCCTTTGGCCTCTCTTTAAAAGAAGGTTTAGTTTCTCTGCGGGGTGCGCCATCGAATATCTTTCTACCAAGGATTCAACGAAATCTTTTAAATCGCTTTCACTAGATGGAGAAAATCCTAAATTTAAAGTTGCGAATGGATTTCCACCCGATAATACCACATCTTCGACTACGAATTGGCCATAATAGGAAGTCAATTTTTGCAGGCCTTCTTTTACTTCAACCAGATCATAAGATGGGCTTAAATCGTAGAAGGGGTTTAATCCCTTTGGTTGATTCAAAATCGCTATAATCGCCAAGGCAATTATTGCGCACGAGATGACGATACCTTGAATTATCCTTTTCCCTTTTTGCTTCTCGCGTCTTATCCTCTCCTCTAATCTTGCCCTCGCCTCTAACGCCTCTAAATCTAATTCAAGCTGTTCCTCTTTTGGGGGAATCTTTATAATCTGCGCCTCTTTTTTGGAAGGCGATTCGAACTTGGCCGCTTTAGCTTTTAATTCACCTTCTTTTTCCTCAAGTAGCCTCTGCTTTTGTTCCTTCGCCGTTGCCTCTAATTTGGCTTCCTCGATAAAAAGGCGCATCACCTCCCGGCGAACCTTCGCCTCTAATTTGGCCTTTGCTTCTAGTTTCTCCTCGTCTATATTTTCCTCGGGCATAGCCTATTTCTGCTCCAAGATTACAACTTCAACTTGGCAGTTCTTTTTAAAGGTTTCGGCATCGCTTTCGTCTCCTACTATTGTTCCCCAATGCATCGGTATCGCTAATTTCGGCCGTATCGCATTGGCTGCTTTTGCGGCTTCCTGCGCATCCATAGTGTAAGTCCCGCCAACCGGAAATACGGCAATATCTGCCTTTACAGTCTTCATTTCCGGAATGTAATCCGTATCGCCCGGATGATAAAATCTTGTTCCATCCGGAAGCGTTATTATAAAACCTACCCAGCCATTCGCTTTAGGATGGAACTGCTTATTTATATTATACGCCGCAACCGCTTCTATCTCTACGCCGTTCGCCTCTATTTTGTCCCCGGGCCTTACAACCTTTATATTTCCAGAGAGCGATTTTGCAGAATCGGCGGTTGTGACTATGACCGTATCTTTTCCTTGTAATTTCTTTACATCTTCAACTGACAGATGGTCATAATGAGAGTGAGTTATGCAAATCACATCAGCAGTATCTTCAGACTTTATCTTCCACGGGTCAACATAAACTGTCCTGCCGCCCCTGACCAATTTAAACGTCGCATGCCCTAACCACTCAACTCCTTCCAACATCTTTTCTTCTCCTTCAGAAACTGCGAAAATTACATTTATGCCTAAAAAAAAGGGGATAAATAAAATAGAAAGGTAGATAATATAATATCCCTTTCCCCTCAATTTATCCCTCGTTAACCCTAACTTATGAAGCCAAAAGTTATTTTACAAATGCTACATCGTCTATGTATATCGTCCCGACCTTCTTCGGCTTGCAGGTAATGTCATCGAAGACTATGACGAATTCAGTCATAGATGTAAGATCGGTTAGGCCCCTGAATTGATTTAGAGGCACTGTGACTTGTTGCCAATCTTTGGTAACATTTGATAAGGTGTATCTCCCCAACTCTCCCTTTGAGTTCTTAAGTTCTAACTTTATCTTCGGCGAAAATCCAGCGACTTCATCTCCTTTTACCCAGAAGGAAAGTTTATCGTAAGCGGTGATGTTCTGATTTTGAAGTTTCATCCAAAAGCCATTGTAGGCCGGGTTTGGAGAATCAACATCATACTCAAGCTTCATTGAGTAGCCTTTGTTGCCATGTTTTATATCTGAATCGAAGGAATCAAAGCAACCCTGGGTATCATCTTCCTCGTCTTTGTTCCACGCCCCGAAGTCGCCTCCTATATTGTTTGGCTTTTCGCCCGCATCAAAATCGGCTACCACTAACGTGGCTGCGTTTGCTGTAAGGGTTAAAGAAATTACAAATGCAATAGCACCTATAAATACTAATAAACTCTTCATCTTTTAAACCTCCTTCTGCTCTAACATTCTATTAGCCAAAATTTCTTAATACAATCAAGTAATTTTTGCAAACTATCTCTTTTTCTCACCTCCCTTTCCTAATTTTTATAAAACTTTAATAAGTTCTTTACATTTAAATTTTGCCACATTTAAAGTACTCTGTCAAGCAAAAAATGGGGACGTTCCCTTTGGGGACACCCCACTTTTGGTTAGTTGGTTTGCTGGTTACTTGGTTTTAACGGGCAAACGAATTAACGAAAATAATCATCCCTGATTTTCAACAGTTTTTAAAGGGTAACTTTTACAAGATGAATTTTATTATCCTTTAATGTCGGAATTAGGCTTTTAACTAATCTTCTCCCGTCGAGAGTTATCTCTTTTACTCCTTGGGAGACATGTCTTTTATTCGAGACGGTTATCTTATAAATTGCGCCCCTGAATCTTCTTGTTACCTCAAAGCCGTCCCACTCCTTTGGAATGCATGGGTCTATCAAAAGCCCTTCTGGCGTTGGGCGGATTCCTAATATCCAATTCGTAGAAACCCTGCACAACCACGCCGCAGAACCGGTATACCATGTCCAGCTACCTCTGCCAAAATTCGCTGAGTCTGGACCATCGGTATTACCCGGTGTAACATATGGCTCAGCTTTATAAAAATCAGGGTTATCGCCTCTTTTTATTGGACATATCTTGGAGTAAAGCTCGTATGCCTTCTCTGCATCTTTTCTTATACACTCCGCCATAATTGCCCAGGTTGCTGCATGAGTATATACGCCGCCATTTTCCCTTACGCCGGGCGCATAACGGGTGATATAACCTATTCTTTCATTCGGCTCTGAAAAAGCAGGATAAAGTAATAGGGGCCCATATTTACGATAAAGTAATTTTGCCGCGGAATCCATCGCTATCTTAGCGCGCTCCTCTGTGGCGGTCCCTGCGATAATTGCCCAAATTTGAGCGTTTAAAAATATTTTGCCCTCTTTACATTTTGAACTCCCTACAAGGCTTCCGTCGTCGCAGGTAGCCCTCAAATACCATTTGCCATCCCACGCATATTTATTAATCGTCCTTTTGATATTCTCGGCTATCTTCAGATATTTTTTTGCCTCGAGGCCCTTTTTAATTTGGCTGTTAGATAATACCTCCTGTGCCCATAGCCTTAAAATATCATATAAGAAATGCGCCATCCACACAGATTCGCCCTTCCATTTTATTCCGACGAAATTCATCCCATCGTTCCAGTCGCCCTCGCCGATTAAAGGAAGGCCGCGTTTGGAGAATCTCGAGAGCACCTTCCTTATCGAACGCTGGCAATGCTCGAATAGCGTAGCGCTTGCGCCATCAACGAATTTTATTCTCTCTTTTAAAATACCAAAATCTGCTGTCTCCTCTATGTAACTGAGCGTCACGTAAGGCAGCCACAATAAGTCATCTGTCTTATTGGACCTCGGTCCCCACTCAGCTAATGTATGCCACCAATGATAGACAGTGCCATCCTTGAACTGATGTGCCGCATGCAATAGAATCTGCCTTTTAGTTAATGCCGAATTTAACGGCAAAAATATTTGGGAATCTTGCAGTTGATCTCTAAAACCATATGCGCCGCTTGATTGATAGTAGCCACATCTTCCCCAAATCCTTCCTGATATCGCCTGATACTTAAGCCAGGTATTCGTCATTATGTTGAATGCATCATCGGGTGTCCTAACCACTAAACCCGATAATAGCTCATCCCAGAATTTCTTTACTTTTTCTAATGCGGCATCAGTATTCTTAATATCGAAGTACTTCTTTATAATCTTCGCGTCTTTAATCTTACCCTGGCTTAACCCGAGCAAAAAGATTACATCTTTGCTTTCGCCTGCATTTAATTCCAATTCGATGTGCAAGCTTGCTACCGAGTCATTCCACCTGCCTGTTGTGTTTGTAAGCTTTCCTTTTTCGACCGCAATTGGGTTAGCCAGCGTCCTATACATCCCGATGAAATTTTCCTTCTCTCCATCCCAGGATTTGGGCTCAACAGAAGATGCGAAAAATGCTTCGCAGGGCCATTCGGACAAAAACGAATTAGGCAACATAAGTTGTTTTCTCTTCTTTCCGAATATGGCGTGAAGTGCCTTATCGTACGAGGTCTCGACAAACGTCTTATGAAGTTCCCGATGCGTATCGTCCTTATTTCCCAGAAGCCATTCAAAATATGTAAATAAGGATAGCGACTTAAGGGAGCCCGAATCATTTTTTATTGTAACCTTCCAAACCTCAATGGGCTCACTTCTGGGGACAAAAACTGTAAGGGAAGCGCTTATGCCTTTATATGTGCTTGAAATTGTTGAGTAACCTGTGCCGTGCCTCACCTCGTATTTTTCGAAATCAGGACAACTCGGTTTCCATGTAAGCGACCAATATTCGCCTGAATCCTTATCTTTAATATAAATATATTTTCCCCATTCATCCTTAATTAAATCCTGTTCCCATCGCGTAAGCCGAGCAAGGTTAGAGTTCTCCCACCAGGAAAAACCCGACCCCGCCTGTGAGATGATAACGCCGTATGAGCCATTTGAAATGACGTTGACCCATGGCCGCGGCGTATCGGGCCTTGTAATTACATATTCCTTGCCATCGTCGGTAAAATA
>CAZUZR010000024.1:0-3616 GCA_964625025.1 uncultured Planctomycetia bacterium
ATTTGTGGTCGGCATAATAGAATATTCCATTAATTATCATAGGGCATATCGAGGTTCAACGGGCGCGCATCTGCACGACCCTTTGGCGGTTGCGTTCACAGTTGCGCCGCAATTGGGCAAGTATGAGGAACTTTCTCTGTGCGTTAACTGCGGCGAAAAGCGCGGAATGGTGCAGGTTAAAAGCGGCACAAAAAATGTAAGGTTTGTAAGAGAAATTGATGCGGATGGCTTTTTAAAATTATTTTTAGAGAGAATAGGAGGGGCACTTGAAGCTATCTAAAATTTATGAACTTGTTGTAAAGGAAGGCATCGCGGTTGACCCGAGGGGGGAAGAACTAGTTTCAAAAAATTTAGCCAACGCAAAAAAGCAATATGAGGAGTTAAAAGAAAAGGAGAAAGCGATATTCGATAAGGAGAAATTGACTAATCCCTATGCCGATACTCGCATCTTAAATGGAGATCCAGGGTTAGATGTAAAAGCGGCATTAATCGGCATCGATATCGAAGTCGGTGAGGTTCTTTTAGCAGATAGATTAAGGCAGTTGGGCAAAGAGATAGATTTGGTAATTTCGCATCACCCTGAAGGTTACGCGCGCGCAAATTTTTATGAAGTGATGAATATGCAAGTTGATATCTTTGGGAAGGTGGGAGTGCCAATTACCGTTGCCGAGGGTTTGCTTAAAGAAAGGATAAAGGAGGTCGAACGAAAGGTCCTGCCTGCAAATCACACTCGCGCAGTTGACGCAGCGAAACTATTGGATATTCCTTTTATGTGCGTCCATACGCCATCGGATAATCATGTGGCAACTTATCTGCAGAGATTGTTCGACGATAAAAAACCTGAAAACCTCGCTGAAGTATTGGATATCTTGAAGGACATTCCAGAATATCAGGAGGCGATGAAATTGAACGCAGGTCCTAGGATTCTATTCGGAGAGCCGAAGAATCGCGCCGGGAAGATATTCGTGGATATGACGGGCGGCACAGAAGGTCCAAAGGATATCTTCGAGAAACTCGAGCAGGCAGGCATTGGCACAGTTGTTGCGATGCATTTGAGCGAGGAACATTTCAAGAGCGTTCAAAAAGGACATATAAATGTCGTCCTTGCTGGGCATATCTCAAGCGATTCATTAGGATTAAATCTACTTTTGGATAAGTTGGCGAAAGAAGATAAATTAGAATTTATAACCTGTTCTGGATTTAAGATGGTAAAACGATAAATTATGGCATTTTCGGAGCAAGTTTTAGACGAGATTCAAAATAAGTGCGATATAGTCGAAGTTATAGGCGGCTACATCCAGCTAAAGCGCGCAGGCAGAAACTTCAAGGCGCTCTGCCCATTCCATAAAGAGAAGACCCCGTCATTTATGGTAAGTCCGACTAAACAAATCTATCACTGCTTCGGTTGCGGCGCAGGCGGAAATGTCTTTAATTTTGTAATGAAGTATGACAAAGTAGAATTTCCTGAGGCGGTTAGGACTTTGGCTCAAAAGGTTGGCGTTGAACTTCCTCGATTTACTCGCCAAGAATTTGAGAACAGCACATATGCGAGTCAGATTTTTAAAATCAATGAGCTCGCGGCGTCTTATTATCACTCAACGCTCTTAAAATCAGAATCGGGAAAACGCGCACTAAATTATTTGAAGGGGCGCGATATCGATGAAGAAATCATAGAGCAAGCGAAGCTAGGGGCAGCCCCAGACGAGTGGGATGGATTTCTTAATTACGCTAAAGGCAAGGGATTTGGGTTAGAACTTTTAGAACGGGCTGGGCTTATCTTGCCCCGCGAAGGTGGAGGATTTTACGATAGATTTAGGAATAGGATAATCTTCCCGATTTCAGATGTCAAAAATAGGGTTTTGGCATTTGGCGCGCGCGCATTAGATGATTCCCTCCCTAAATATATCAATTCGCCAGAGACGGAGGTCTATATAAAAGGAAGGCATTTATACGGCTTGAATTTTTCCATCCAAGCCGTTAAGGAAAAGGATTTCTGTATAATCGTTGAGGGCTATTTAGATTTTTTGCTCCCATATCAGAGCGGGATAAAAAATATCGCAGCCTCGTTAGGGACAAGCCTTACGGAACTCCAGGTGCGCTTGATAAAGAGGTACTCAAAAAATGTAGTTATGGTCTACGACGGCGACCAAGCAGGAGAAGCGGCTTCTCTGCGTGGATTAGACCTATTTGTTCAAGAGGGGTTTAATGTCCGGATAGTAAGTTTACCGAAGGGCTACGACCCGGATTCATACGTAAGAAAAAGAGGCGTTTTGGAATTCAACCTGGCTTTAGAGCAAGCGGAAGATTTATTCGATTATAAATTGGGCCTCTTGACGTCGAAATACAATGCAGGCGACCCAACGGATAAATCGAAGATTTGCGCCGAGATGCTGCCCACAATAGCCAAGGTTACAAATGCGGTTTTGAAATACGAGTATATAAAACGATTGGCGGAGAGAACGCAAGTAAAAGAAGAGGCATTGCTTTTGGAGTTGAAGAAGGTAAAGCCCGATTATACTTACGAGCCAGCCGAAGAACTTTCAAGCGATCGGCCTCAAGGCGCAATTGCTGAGAAGATCCTAATAGGACTTATGCTGGATGACCCAGAAGTTATCCCGGAGGTTAAGGGCAGTTTGAAGTTAGAAGATTTCGCGGATGAGAGGACGCGCAGAATCGCGGATGAGATATTTAAATTATATGGGGATGGCAAGGCCTTAAAGCCGACGCAACTTATCAACCGCCTGAAAGATGAGAATTTGAGTCAGGTAATTTCTGAAGCGACGAGCCTCGCCGATGATATAACCGATATCCAAAAAAATTTAGACGATTGCATAAGATGGATTAAAGTTCAAAATATTAAAAAGGTGCTTTTGGAATTACAGAATTTGATAAAGGTTGCTCAAGCTATGGGCGATGAGAAAAGGGTATATCAATTAGTATCTGAGTACAATAGTCTGTTAAAGGGCTCCCAGGAGTCTGTAAGGAGATGATTGGGCGTGAAGAAAAAAATTGATATTAGAAAAAGGATAAAGGGCCTTGATAAACTGCTCGCATTGGGAAAGGAAAAAGGCCACCTTACATTTGAGGAGGTAAATAACCTTCTGCCAGAGGAAATAACCTCGTCTGAAGAGATAGACGAAATCCTCGCCATTTTAGATAAGGAGAAGATTGAAATTATCGACGCCGAGGAGGAAAAGGAACTTAAAGAACAGGCGATCGAGGAAGAAAAGGAGGAGGTCGGAAAACCCGAGGTTGAATTGGAAGTTATGCCTCGGATGGCGCAGATGGAAGACCCTGTGCGTATGTATTTAAAGCAGATGGGACAGATCCCCCTTCTTTCTCGGGAGGACGAGCTGGAAATTGCCAAAAAGATTAAAGATGCAGAGATGAAGTTTAGAGAGGCGGTATGTGAGTGCAGGTTTTGTAAAAAGGAGATATTGGCGCTCGTAAATAAGATTTTTGCAAAGCAGGTTAATATCGACGAAGTAATAAATATAGGCCCGACCGAAAGAATAGAGAGGGTCTTAAGGCGAATCTCGCGATTGATGAAGAGATTAAGAGGGGCAAAGAAGACTACTAATCTTGTTCCCTTGCTTTTAGAATTTAAGTTCTCGAT
>CAZUZR010000024.1:3626-8471 GCA_964625025.1 uncultured Planctomycetia bacterium
AGATATTGCGAACAAAATTAAATCACAAGTTGCTGAGATAGAGAGAATTGATAGTCAGATAGAGAGATTAAGGGACAGGAATGTGCGCGGGCGTATTTTTAAATTGAAGGATAGAAAGCGAAAACTCATTCGCGACTTCGCCGAACCACTGCTTAAAGTCAGGGAGCGCATCGCATTAATTAGAAAGCGCGAAGGTCAATTTGAAAGGGCTCAGAAAAAATTGGTCGAGGCAAATTTAAGGCTTGTCGTTTCAATCGCGAAGAAGTACACCAATAGGGGCCTTTCGTTTTTAGATTTGATTCAGGAGGGCAACATAGGCCTTATGCGCGCAGTCGATAAGTTTGAATACGAGAGGGGGTATAAATTTTCAACTTATGCGACTTGGTGGATTAGGCAAGCGATAACGCGCGCTATTGCGGATCAATCTCGAACGATTCGAATCCCCGTCCATATGACCGAAACGATTAACAAATTGATTCGCGTCTCGAGAAACCTCGTGCAGGAGACCGGCAGGGAGCCGATGCCTGAAGAGATAGCGCACGAGATGAGGATGTCAACGGAGAAGGTTCGCGGAGTTTTGAAGATCGCACAGGAACCTATCTCGCTTCAGACTCCTGTGGGTGATGAAGGAGATACTCATTTTGGAGATTTCATAGAAGATAAACGAGCGATTTCTCCTGCAAACGCAACCGCATATTCTATGTTAAAAGAGCAACTCGAAGATGTTCTTACTACCCTTACGGAAAGGGAAAAGAGGGTATTGAAACTTCGTTTTGGAATAGGCGATGGCTGCCCGCGGACATTGGAAGAAGTGGGCTCTATGTTCAATGTAACGCGCGAAAGGGTAAGACAAATAGAAGCGAAAGCCCTGCGTAAACTTCGCCATCCAATACGCTCAAGGAAACTCAAGACGTTCCTAGAGATGGGCCTGGGGCTTAGTGAAGAGCGTGGATTATAATTGGCAAATAACGAATGTAGAGTGGGCCCATAGCTCAGTTGGTTAGAGCAGCTGACTCATAATCAGCGGGTCATAGGTTCGAGTCCTATTGGGCCCACCATTCTACTACGCTGTGCTGCTTTCGCGCACAGCTTCGTAGAAATAAATTAGCAGACGAGAACCTAAGGGGTTGTAGGGGAGTATAAGTCCCCTACGCTTTAAAGAAGGGGCAACGTGGGGAAACATAAGTTTCCCCACGGGAGCGAGGTTAGTAAGTTTGAAATAAGGTGGGCAATCTGCCGAGCGACGGTTCGAGTCCTATTGGGCCCACCAATTAGAGTTATTTGAGTTCATTGAGTTGCTTGAGTTGCTTGAGTTGGTTGAGTTTTGAACTCAATGGACTCTATGGACTCAAAAACTCAATGAGCTAAAGGGGGCGATTGGCTCAGTTGGTTAGAGCGCCACACTCACATTGTGGAGGACAGAGGTTCGAATCCTCTATCGCCCACCAGTATTTACATAAGTGGGTTTGCTGGATTCGAAGGGAGCCGACGCCGACCGAATAGGGAGGAAAAGCCGAGCGCCAAGATATTGGTGTGAGGCGTCAGTCGGCGAGTGGCCGACCTGAAGACGACGATAGTCGTCTGAAGGCGCCGAATCCTCTATCGCCCACCATCCTGCGCCGATGAGCGCGGAGGAAATAGTTAGACTTCGGATGGCAAGCCATATCATATAGCGATAAGGAGAAGATGCAGAAGATAAATGTTGAGGAGCAGATAAATTTACTAATAAAGTTGCAAGCCCTTGACTCTCAGCTATATCGCTTAAGAAAGGAGAGAGAAGCGAAGCCCAAGTTAATCGAGGAGTTGGAGGTTCGAAGGGATCGGGAGCAAGCCGCCGTTAAAGTTCTCGAAGAAAAGATTAAAGCGCTACTTTTGAAGCGAAAGGAGAAGGAGATAGATTTTCAAGAAAAAGAGGAGCAAGTAAAGAAATTACAACTTCAATTATATCAGATAAAGACAAATAAGGAATATCAGGCAATGCAGCACGAGATTGAGGGCTTTAAAGCTGATAACTCGCGACTGGAAGATGAGATACTCACGATGATGGAGGAGGCCGATAATTTAGGAAAAGAACTTACAAGGGAGAAGGAGCTATTCGCTGAGGCGCAAAGGCGCTTAGCCGAAGATAGAAAAAAGATAGAGGGCGAAATCGCAACTATTGAAAATGAGATTGCAAATCTAAAGTTGCAGAGGGACGAATTGGTCGGCGGAATCGATAAAGATGTCCTTTCTAAATATGAGAAGATTTTGACAAACCGCGATGGGCTGGCATTGGTGCCGGTAAAGAGCCACGCATGTCAAGGCTGTTTTATAAACCTTCCTGCGCAGGTGATAAATGAAATTAGAATGAAAGACAAGATTATCATCTGTGAGAACTGCGCGCGCATGCTCTACATCGAGGGTGAGGCAGATGTCTAAAAGATTGTCGATTTATGTCGACGGTTGCTCGCGCGGAAATCCGGGCCCTTCAGGAATAGGCATTATCGTTTGCGACGAGGCAGGCAAGGCGATCGTGAATATTTCGAAATATATAGGCGATGCTACGAATAACGTCGCAGAATACAACGCCCTCATATATGGTTTACAGGAAGCCTTGATTTTGCGAGCGGATGAAGTTATAATAAATACTGACTCAGAATTACTGGCCAAACAATTAAATAAAGAGTACAAGATTAAGGATG
This sequence comes from uncultured Planctomycetia bacterium, assembly GCA_964625025.1. Taxonomy (GTDB): domain Bacteria; phylum Omnitrophota; class Gorgyraeia; order Pluralincolimonadales; family CAZUZR01; genus CAZUZR01. Next base: position 6,308 of record CAZUZR010000024.1, read on the forward strand.
TAGTTTTAAAGCCACTGTACGAACAAGCCAAACACCTTTTGACCGGATTTAAGAAATACGAAATAAAACATATTAACCGCACAGAAAATAAAGGCGCCGATAAATTAGCAAACAAAGCGATAGGTCAAGAATCGCTCTTTTAAGATTTTGATGCCTCGATTTTACTTAAGCATCAATCCTAAAGTGAAGTCGAAGGATTGAATTTAAAGATTTGGGCAGGTCGGATGGTCGCCCCGACATATCGTCGGGGAGGAAAGTCCGAGCTCCATAGGGCAAGCGTAGCGGGTAACACCCGCCCCTCGTAAGAGGAGGATAATGCCGAATGCAGCGACTGATAAGTCATGCTTCGGCATCCCGAAGGGTAACCCAATAAGTTACTTCATTCGGGAGAGCCACAGTGACGAACAACCCCGCACCTTCCTAATGTCGAAGAGACGCTACGAAGTAAGAAGGTGCGAGGAGAAGTGAAACGCGGCAATCTCTACGCGGAGCAAGGCCAAATAGGCCCCGACTTTAGAGTTGCCCGCTCTATCGCTCTATAGAGAGCGTCGGGGTGGGTCGGCTGCTTTAAGCCCTCGAGTAATCGAGGGACTAGATGGATGACCGTCGTCCCGACGTATCGTCGGGAAACAGAACTCGGCTTACAGGCCTGCCCAAATTTTATCCCGAACGTAGTAACTTCTTAAAAGATTCTTCGGGATGCCGAAGTATGGCTTTGTAGAAAAACTGCATTCGGCATAATTTGACGATAAAGATAAGAGGCAATATCATGGGTGGAAAGAAAACCCGCAACCACGTAAGGATAAAATTGGATGCCAGTGCAACGTTAATAATAAACGGTCCAACGAAAGGGCAGGTTTCTCTTCCGCAGGAAGGAAGAGAGGCAGCCATTGTCGATATCAGCATAACAGGGCTCGGCGTGATTTCAACTATGCCATTTTCGCAGGGCGCTATGTTAAGAATTCAGATGGATGGTGCTAAATTTAATATGGATAAGCCGATAAATATAAGAGGCGAAGTTCGCTATTGCAAGCCCCAGCGAGAAAAGGAATATAGATTGGGAATAAAATTCGTTGAGGTCGAAGATAGGGATCTAAATAAAATTAAAGAATATATAAACAAATATATACACCGAAAGGCGCCAAAAGCGTAATTTAAATAATAATGGATATAAAAGAGCTATTTAAGTCGATGATAGATGGGGGGGCTTCCGACATATTCTTAAAAGTTGGCAGCCCCGTTCATTTGAGGGTAGATGGTTTGTTGAAGCCCTTAAATTCGGTTGCCATTACCCAGGGCGATATGAAAAAGATCGTGGAGACGCTTTTTAATGAGGAGCAGAAGAAAATATACGAAAGGGACCGCGAAGTAGATTTTGTGGCAGCCCTTGAGAATTTAGGCAGGTTTAGGGGGAGCGTATTTCATCAAAGCGGAATACCAGGTGCTGTATTTCGACATATTAAAAGCGAAATCCGTTCATTCGATGAGTTAAATTTACCTTCTAAGGTTTTAAGCCAACTCTCATTTGAGAAGAGAGGGCTTGTTTTGATAACCGGCGCAACTGGAAGCGGAAAATCAACGACCATTGCAAGCATGGTCGAATGTATAAATCGGAATTTGCCCTATCACATCGTTACGATTGAGGACCCGATAGAATTTACATTTGAAGACAAGCGTTCAGTGATCGAACAAAGGGAATTGGGATTCGATACCCCCTCATATTTAGATGCGTTAAAGCACATCATGTATCCGAGCCCAGATGTAATTTTTATTGGAAATATTCGCGATTGCGAGACGATGTCGGTGGCAATAAATGCTGCCGAAACCGGACAATTGGTGTTAAGCACGATTCATTCTCTCAATGCTACGCAGACCATTGAGAGGATCGTAACTTTCTTTCCACCCTATCAACATAAAGAGGTAAGGATTCAACTTTCGCTTCTCTTGAAGGGCGTGGTCTCACAGCGACTTGTGCCGAAAGCGGATGGAAAGGGAAGGATCCCCGCCTGCGAGGCGATGTTACTTACTCCAACGATTGCGGGCTTGATTCGAGAGGGCAAGGCAAACGAAATAGTAAATTATATCGAAGACGGAAAGGCCTTCGGAATGGAGACCTTCGACCAATGCCTCGCCAGATTGTGCAAGGAAAATAAAATCACCGTTG
>CAZUZR010000024.1:8481-19064 GCA_964625025.1 uncultured Planctomycetia bacterium
TCTGCGATTCAGTTGAAGTATTGGAACTCGCCTTAAAAGGAATAAAGCGCACCGAGCGCGGCCTAAAGCAAGTCTAATCTCGCTATATTACTTTCCTCTAGTATAATCCTTCAAAGTAAAAGATATTCAGAATGAAAGAAAATTTTTCCCTTGACAAATGTGGAGGCATAATGTATACTTTGTAGCGTTAAGTGGAATAAAGTAGTTTAAAGTGGAGGATTGGGTTGTGGTTTCCAAATATGCCTTTGTCGGGGAGCCTTTTAAAAAAGGGAAAGGCAAAGAAAAGGGCGAGCGGTCCTTAAAAATATGGGAAACCACAACCCGTTTTATTTTTTAGGAAACCTGCAGAGGTTTTAATTAATGTTCTATGGCGAATACGAACACACTATCGATAGAAAAGGCAGAATTATCATCCCCTCAAAATTTAGAGAGGTTTTTAAGGAACACTTCGTCGAGAAATTTTACATAACGAGGGGATTGGAAAAATGTCTGTTCGTATTTGCCGAAGAGGAATGGCGCCTTCAGGAGCAGAGGTTCAAATCTATGTCATTTACGAAAGCGCAGGCGCGGCAATTTAACCGCCTCTATTTTTCTGGTGCAACAGATGTCACATGCGATAAGCAAGGAAGGGTTTTAATACCGCAATATTTAAAGGAATATGCTGGGATGAAAAGGGATGTCGTAATAGTAGGCGTGTCAAATAGAATCGAAATTTGGGCGAAGGATGAGTGGAAGAAGTATTATGAAAGCGCAAGCCTTGAGTATGAGAAGACCGCCGAAGATTTGTTTGATTTAGAGGAGAGGTAGGTAAAAGAAGTTTCCCCTGAAATTATACATCGCAGCGTTCTTTTAAAGGAAGTGATAGATGCCTTAGAGCTCTCGCCGGGCAAGGTCGTCATAGATGCTACCATAGGTTTAGGCGGGCATGCCGAAGCGATTATAGAAAAGATCCTGCCGGGCGGGAAATTGATTGGAATTGACAAAGATGTTGAAGCGTTAGAGGTTGCGGATGCCAGATTAAGACGCTTTGGCGGTTCGTATATTTTAGTTCACGATGATTTTAGAAATTTAAAAGCGATCTTTGAAAAATTAAAGTTAGGTAAGGCCGATGGCTTTCTTTTTGACTTGGGAGTCTCTTCGCTGCAGTTGGATAAGCCAGGGCGAGGATTTAGCATAAGATACGATGCGGCTTTAGATATGAGGATGGATGCGGATGAGGAATTTACGGCATCACATCTTGTAAATAAATTAAGCGAAGCGGAATTGGATTGGATTTTGAAGAATTACGGCGAAGAGAGATTTCACAAGAGGATTGCGAAGGCGATAATTAGCGAGAGGAAAACAAAAACGATTGAGACTACGGCAAGGCTCGTCGAAATTATTTTACGCGCCCTGCCCTATAAAGGAAGAGGCGGTAGAATTCATCCTGCGACAAGGACATTTCAGGCGCTGCGAATTGCAGTTAACAGGGAGTTGGATGCGTTAAAGCAGGCGCTTGATGAAGCGATTGAACTGTTAAGGCCGCCTGGATTGATATGCGTAATATCGTATCATTCTTTAGAGGATAGGATTGTAAAGATGAAATTTAAGGATGCCAAAAGAGATGGGATTTTGGAGCTTATTTCAAAGAAGCCCATAACCCCCAGTGAAAACGAGGCCGCGGATAATCCGAGGTCTCGAAGCGCAAAGTTGCGCATTGCGAGGAAATCATAGGATATGAAAGTACATAAATTTTTGAGGATGACGATAATAATCACTGCCCTTGCGTTAATATATGTTAACCAACAGGTGGCATTGATACGTGTAAGTTATGATATAAAAGAGAAGGAAAAGATATATTCTGACCTACTTGACCGCAATAAAATTTTATTATATAATGTAAAGCATCTTGAATCGCCAGCCCGACTTGAAAAAGCTCTGCTTGCGAAGGATATGGAATTAGAAGTGCCATCGAAAGAACGGGTGATTTTAGTTTCTGCGATGCCAGAGAAAGCTGGCACAGGCGAGTCAAAAGAAATCGTGAGCGCAACTGGCGCGTTTGGCAGAATTCGACAGGCAATTGCTAATATATTTGTTTTAGGGTCTGAGGCGCAAGCAAAGCCCACCAAGTAAGATATTTTTTAATGTTTTTATATAAGGCCCTTTAATGGCTACTCGCCATCGATAAAAAGGGTTGGATATTGTGTATAATAGAGCCCACAAAAACCGCCTTAATCTCATCTTTTTTTTATTTATCTCTTTATTAACCTTTCTACTAATCCGCATCGGATATCTTCAATTAGCGCTTGCTCATAATTTTGCAAGGCTTGCCAAAAAACAGCATACCGCAGTTATTGAACTTAGGCCAAAACGAGGCACAATCTATGACAGAAATATGCGCCCCTTAGCGGTCTCTTTAAATTTGGATTCGGTTTACGCTAACGCGAGGCAGACCCTTGATAAAAGAGATGTTGCGCGGCTGCTTTCGCCCCTTTTGAATGCGAGTGAAAATTTTTTGTACGAACGGTTAAGTCGAGATAAGGGCTTCGTTTGGCTTAAAAGAAAACTTACCCCCACAGAATCCGCACGCGTAAAGGCACTGCACTTGAAGGGCATTGAATTTGTAAAGGAGCCAAAGAGATTTTATCCAAACAGTTCGCTTGCAAGCCACATACTTGGTTATGGGGGGATGGATAATGAAGGATTGGAGGGCTTAGAGCTTTTTTACGACGAGCACTTGAAGGGCGCTTCTGGATATCGCGCCATGTTTAGAGATGCAAGGCGCCGCCCCATAGCATCTTTTGAGTACGAATATTTTCCACCGGTCGATGGGTTCGACTTGGTGCTGACGATAGACGAAGTGATACAATATGTTGCTGAGCGTGAGATAGACAGGGCTATGAAGGATGCGCATCCCAAAGGCGCTTCTATAATAGTGATGGACCCCAAAACAGGCGATATATTAGCCCTATCCAATCGTCCCACCTATGATTTAAATTCGTTTGAGAACGCTCCGCTTGAAAAAAAGAGGAATCGCGCTGTGACGGATATGTTCGAGCCGGGCTCCATCTTTAAAATAGTAACCGCCACCGCTGCGCTGGAGAAGAAAATTGTAGGTACGAACGATAAATTTTTCTGTGAGAATGGGGAATATAAGATAGCAGGACATATCCTAAACGACCATAAACCGTACGGATGGCTTACGTTCAGGCAGGTCATTGAAAAATCGTCGAATATCGGAACTGTGAAGGTCGCGCAGATTTTAGGCCCTTCTGAACTGTATAGGTTTGTTAGGGCATTTGGGTTTGGAGAACTTACGAATATCGATTTGCCGGGCGAAGTCCCTGGATTTATTCGCCCACCTTCATTGTGGTCGAAACTTTCGATAGGCGCAATTCCGATGGGGCAAGAAGTTACTGTAACGCCCATTCAACTTGCGTGTGCGATTTCAGCGATAGCCAATGGCGGAGAATTGGTCAAGCCCAGAGTTGTAAAGGCAATTCAAGATAGACGCGGCGAAATTATAAAGTCATTTGAACCAACAGTTGTTAGGCGCGTTCTTTCCAAGGAGACCTCGAGCGTTATGAGCGATATTTTAAGCGGCGTAGTTTCAGATGGGACTGGAAGATTGGCAGAGGTTGAAGGTTATAAGGTGGCGGGCAAGACAGGGACTTCACAGAAGGTCGAACCCAATGGAACGTATTCCCACTCAAGATTTATCGCTTCGTTCATCGGCTTCGCTCCAGTTGATGAGCCAAGGATTGCGGTCGTTGTGATGCTCGACGAGCCTAAGCCATTTTATTACGGCGGGGTTGTGGCAGCCCCGGTTTTTAAGAGGGTTGTAAAGGACGTGTTGAGATATCTTGAGATTAAGCCCGAACGCCTAATGGAGGTTAAGAGGACAGTCGAAAGCGTAGAGGATTAAGGTGAAATTAAAAGGGTTACTAAGATCGGTTGAATATAAATCCCGCTTCTGCGCGCAGGAGCGGGATAAAAGTTCCAAGTTAGATATAAGCGATGTCGAGATTAAGGGAATTGCGTGCGACTCTAAGGCGATAAGGGAAGGCTACCTCTTCATCGCTGTTCCAGGGACGAAAACGGATGGCCACAAATTTGTAAGCGAGGCGGTTGATAGAGGCGCAGTTGCAGTCGTAATTCAAAAAGATGTTGTGCTGGCGGATGGAATCCCTAAGATTTACGTAAGCGATTCAAGGGGGGCGTTAGCAAAAATCGCGAGCGAATTTTATGGCAGACCTTCTGAGAAAATAAAATGCATTGGAATAACCGGGACCAATGGGAAAACGACGATTTCATATTTGCTGGATAGCATTCTATCAACTGCGGGCCACAAAGTTGGAACTGTGGGAACGATAAGTTACAGAATTGGACAGAGGGTAATCCCCGCAACTAATACGACGCCCGGGCCGGTTGAATTACATAATTATATGAACGAGATGGTTCGTAATTCGTTCGATTATGCTGTGCTGGAGGTTTCATCGCATTCGCTCGACCAGCGAAGGGTTGAGGGGATTAAATTCCTAATTGGGATATTCACTAATTTAACTGGCGAACATCTCGACTATCATAAGACAACGGATGAATATTTCAATGCCAAAGCGAAATTGTTCGAGGGGCTAGACGATGATTCACATGCGGTAATAAACTTCGATGATGAATGGGGGAGGGCGCTCCTTAAGCGCTCGAAGGGAAAAATTACGACTTATGGGGTTAAATCCGATGCGCATTTTCGTGCGGAAGAAGTCAATTTATCTTTAGATGGAACAAAATTCGTAATTGATATGCCAAGCGGAAGAGCAAAAATTGATACGAAATTGATTGGCTTACACAACGTCTATAATATCACCGCCTCAATAGCAGCTTCAGTTTGCCTAAGGTTCCCACTCGATTTGATTAAGGTTGGCGTTGAAAGCTTAACTTCAGTTCCGGGCAGGCTTGAAGCGATAGTTTGCGGCCAGCCTTTTAAGGTATTCGTAGATTATGCGCATACCGACGATGCCCTATATAATGTGTTATCCGCTTTAAGGCCGCTAATATCGAAGAGGATAATCGTCGTCTTCGGTTGTGGTGGTGAGCGAGATAGCACTAAACGCCCAAGGATGGGCAGGGTGGCGAGTAGGTATGCAGACTACGTCGTCGTTACCTCGGATAACCCAAGGGGCGAAGAACCCGAATCGATTGCGAAAGAGATAGAAGCAGGCATTGAAACCAAAGAGTATGTGATAATTTTAGATAGGGAGCAGGCAATAAGGGACGCCTTATCTAAAGCGAAAAGCGGCGATTGTGTATTAATCGCGGGCAAAGGTCACGAGCCGTATCAGGTTTTTAAGAATACAATCGTTCCCTTCGACGACAGAGAGGTTGTAAGGAAGCTCCTATGTTCGATGTAAAAAAGATTTTAGAGGCAACCGCGGGCAAATTATTAAGGGGCGAAAGGCGAACCACCTTTACTGGGATTTCGACGGATACGAGAAGATTAAAGGCAGGTGAACTATTCATTGCTATAAAGGGTCGTAATTTCGATGGGCATGACTTTATTGAAGAGGCACGATTTAAAGGCGCAACTGGCGCTATGGTGAGCGCAGATAAAGATTTATCTAATTTAAATTGGGATGATTTCGTCTTGATGAGGGTTAGCGATTCGGTGAAGGCATTAGGAGATGTTGCAAATTTTTATAGGAGGAGGTTCGACATCCCGATAATCGCGATAACCGGCTCCAACGGAAAGACGACCACAAAAGAGATGTTGGCCTGTGTCCTTACAAAATCCTATAATGTGCTGAAGAACGAGGGGACAGAAAATAATTTCATCGGCGTGCCCATTACCCTTTTAAAATTAAGCGGCGAACACGAAATTGCAGTGCTTGAATTAGGTACGAATCATTTCGGTGAGATCGCCCGACTTGCTGAGGTCGTCCAACCCGCTTGCGGCGTAATCTTAAATATAGGGCCTTCGCATTTGGAGTTCTTTAATTCCCTAAATAATGTGAGACAGGAGAAGTTGAGCCTCATTAAACGATTAGGTAGCGATGGCATCTCAGTTGTAAATGGCGATGACGAAGAACTGGTAAAGTGCGCAAGAAATTTATGTGCAGAGGTTATAACGTTCGGCTTAAACTTAAGTTGCAAATTCAGGGCAACTAAAATAAAGGAGGACGAAGGGGGCATAGGGTTTATCTTAAATGACAGACACAGGTTCCATTTGAAGATTTTAGGAAGACATAATATCTATAATGCATTGGCGAGCATCGCGGTCGGCTCATTATATGGCATTGGGTTTGATGAAATGGGTGAGGCGTTAGAGAATTTCAGGTTGCCCGCCTTCAGGATGGAATACGTGGTGGCAGATGGGATTAAATTCATCTTCGATTGTTATAATTCAAATCCCCCCTCGATGGCGTGTGCAATTGAATCGCTTAAGAACCTAAACGCCTCCAGAAGAAGGATAATAATCGCTGGAGATATGCTCGAGTTAGGTGAAGACAGCCCTTATTTTCATAAGCAGGTAGGAAAATATGCAGTGCACGCTAAAGTGGATATATTAGTGGGTGTGGGCCCGCTCTCCAGATTTATTTTGGAGGGCGCACAGGAGGAGGGCATAGGCGGTTGTGCCCTCCTCCATTTTGAAAATTCCCTGGAAGCCGCAAAGGCGCTTAAAGATATATTGAAGGCAGGCGATTTAGTATTGGTCAAGGGTTCCCGTGCGATTAAGATGGAGGAGATTAAAAGGTGTTTTATCACTTCCTTTACCCATTAAGGGATATATTCTTTGGCTTTAATGTATTTAAGTATATAACTTTTCGGGCGATGGGGGCGGCGGTGACCGCATTTTTAATAAGCATTATATTAGGGCCGTTTATAATTCGAAAGTTAAAACAATTTAAGATCGGGCAAGTCGTGCGAAAGGGTGAGGCAGGAGGCATTTATGAATTCCATAAAAATAAAGAGGGCACTCCAACGATGGGAGGGCTTTTTATCGTGTTGGCGATTATTCTATCGACAATTTTGTGGGCGGACTTGACGAATAAATATGTGCTCCTTTCGATATTTTCGACCGCTTGGCTTTGTATCGTTGGCTTCGTAGATGATTATATAAAATTATCGCGCAACAGGTCAAAGGGATTGACCGTTGTGTCAAAGCTGACTGGGCAACTCATCTTAGGGCTATTGATAGGACTTTATATCTACTTCGACCCGCAGATCGGGGAGAATCTGGATATTCCATTCTTTAAGAACGCGCTCATAAATTTAGGGTTATTATACATATTTTTCACGATGTTAGTAATTGTCGGCTCATCGAATGCCATGAATTTAACCGACGGACTCGATGGCCTAGCGATAGGCTGCACGATAATGGTTGCCCTTACATATACGAGCCTAAGTTATGTGACGGGAAATTTTAGGATCAGCGATTATTTAAATATCATTTACATCCCCGGGGCTGGGGAACTCGCCATATTTTGCGCAACGATTTTAGGCGCCAGTTTAGGTTTCTTATGGTTTAATTCACATCCTGCAACTGTCTTTATGGGCGATTGCGGCTCTCTGGCATTGGGTGGCGCTATCGGCGTGGTCTCAATATTTATAAAGAAAGAATTACTCCTTTTATTGGTTGGCGGAGTTTTCGTCATTGAGGCACTATCGGTTATTTTACAGGTCACATCGTTTAAATTATTTAAGGTGCGCATATTTTTAATGGCGCCTCTTCATCATCATTTTCAGATGAAGGGTTGGTCTGAGACCAAGGTTGTAGTTAGATTTTGGATTATCGGCGCAATTTTGGCGCTTTTGAGTTTATCCACATTGAAACTCAGATGAATCCCGAACGAAATCTTAAAATACGCATTGAATTTGGACAAATAGATATATATGGTACCTTGAAGCTTATTAACCCTAAATTATATTTGGAGGAATTTCGTTCGGGATGAGATACGAATTCAAAAACAAAAGGATAACCCTCGTCGGGCTTGCGCGTAGCGGAATGGCAGCTGCACACCTTTTGCATGTTTTGGGTGCAGAGGTGTACGCGACCGATTCTGGCGATTCCGAGGAATTAAGGAGAAATGGCGAACTTCTAAAGGCACTGGGCATTGAGGTTGAGTTAGGAGGACATACGCCCGAACTCGTTAAAGATAAGGACCTAATAGTGATAAGCCCGGGCGTTGCCGATGCTTCACCTGCGGTAATTTGGGCCAGCGAAGATGGCATACCAATAATTAGCGAGATAGAGTTGGGTTACCTCTGTTGCGACGCTCCGATTGTTGCGATTACGGGAACGAATGGGAAATCTACGGTTACTACACTTATAGGAGAGATATTAAAAAAGGGCGGCAGGGACGTTGTGGTTTGCGGAAATTTAGGCGTTCCATTTTGCGGTGAGATATCCAAAATTAAAAGCAATTCAATAGTTGTATTAGAGGTAAGTTCCTTTCAATTGGAGCGGATAAGGGAATTTAGGCCGTATATTTCGGTACTATTGAACATTTCACAAAATCATTTTGATAGGCATCCGGATTTAGATTCGTATATAAATGCAAAGGCACGAATATTTCTTAATCAAAACACAAGCGATTGGGCAGTCTTAAATTACGATGACACATTAGTCAGAGGGCTTAAGGTAAAGGCGAAAGCCAATCTACTATATTTTTCTCGGACGAAGAAAGTGGTCGGCGCCTATTTAAACGAAAGTTCTCTTATGATTTCGACGAACGGCGGGGAGCAATTGTTGTGTGAGGCATCTCAATTAAAGATTAAAGGCGGACATAATATTGAGAATGTGCTTGCGAGTTTATGCGTTGCGTCGATATTTGGCATAAGCCAACAGGAGACAGCAGATGCAGTAAGGGATTTCAAAGGTCTGGAGCATAGGTTCGAATATATAACCTCCATCGATAGCATCGATTTTATAAACGATTCCAAAAGCACGACTGTGCTTTCGACTATGAGGGCTTTAGAGGCGTGCGATAGACCTGTGATTTTAATCGCAGGCGGCAAAGATAAGGGCAACGATTTTAAAAAGGCGAGGTCAACGATTGGCTCAAAGGTAAAGAGTTTAGTCCTAATCGGGACATCGAAGGAGAGAATAAAGGAACATCTAAGAGGCGTCGTCCCTATAACTGAGGCGAATTCAATGGAGGAGGCTGTTAGGATAGCCTATTTTAAAGCGGATAAGGGCGACTCTGTTTTGCTATCGCCGATGTGTGCAAGTTTCGATATGTTCAGGGACTTCGAAGAACGTGGCAGGATTTTTAAGGAGGAGGTGTTTAAAATTAAAAATGGCTTTTATAATAACCAATGACCAAGCACCAATGTCCAAATAATAACCAATAATCAATTCCCCAATAACCAAACTAATTACATTTGGATATTGGGTATTGGAATTTATTTGGTGTTTGTAATTTGGTTATTGATGATTTGCAATTGATGATTATATGAAGAAATTACGAATTCAACTTTTTACAGTGACGGTCATCCTTATCGCTATCGGGATTGTCATGGTTTATAGCGCCAGCGCTATTTACGCCCATGAATATCTTAAGGATAGTGCATATTTTTTAAAGCGCCATTTAATATATCTGTCTTTAGGAATCATCGTTTCGTTATGGGTTATGTCCATCGATTACAATTCCATTAAGAAGTACATAAAACCAGTTCTAATGGTTTCTTTTATCTTATTGATATTGGTTCTAATCCCAGGGATTGGGCGAGAGGTGGCAGGCGCCAGGAGATGGTTTAGGTTTTCTACCTTCAGTTTCCAACCATCTCAAGTTGTAAAGTTGGTTTTAATCTTATATATTGCCGATGTGCTTTCGAGAAAGCAAAGCGAGATAAGAAGTTTTTTTCATGGTTTTTTGCCACCGATGATAATATTAGGGGTAAGCGTAGGACTTATATTGCTTCAGCCCGATCTGGGAACCGCCGTTGTGATTGCTTCAGTTGTATATATGATGTTGTTCATAGCCGGAATAAGGCTATTTCATCTTGTGCCACTTTTGGTCTCTTCGCTTCCAATATTGGGCGTGATAATTTTAGCCAAGCCCTATAGGATGAAGAGGATACTGGCATTTTTAAATCCTTGGGGAGATCCGCAAGGCATAGGTTTTCAGATAATCCAATCTTATATAGCATTAGGCTCTGGCGGCCTTTCTGGAGTGGGCTTAGGACAATCGCGGCAAAAATTATTTTATCTTCCCGGGGCGCACACGGATTTTATATTTTCCATAATCGGTGAGGAACTGGGCTTGGTCGGCACGGCCTCAATAGCGTTATTATTTATGACCTTCCTATGGTTGGGGATTAGGATAGCGATAAGGTCAAAAGATTTATTTGGGCATTTGGCGGCCTTAGGAATAGTGCTGATGATAGGATTAGAGGCGATAATTAACATCGGAGTTGCAACGGGCTCAATGCCGACGAAAGGGCTTCCGCTTCCATTTATTAGTTATGGTGGCTCCTCTCTTATATTCGATATGATGGGGGTTGCGCTGCTTCTTAACATCGCGAAGCATAGCGAAAAGGCCCAAGTTAAAATATGAATCCCGAACGAAATTTTAAAATACGCACCGAATTTGGACAAATTTATAATT
>CAZUZR010000025.1:0-16487 GCA_964625025.1 uncultured Planctomycetia bacterium
CAAACCATGTATGCATGGTAAAGCCGGAAAGGCTTGGGCTTTGCGGCGCCTATAGTTGGCTTGATGCAAGGGCGTGCTATGAGATAAATCCAACGGGCCCGAATCAGCCGGTTAAAAAAGGAGAGTGTATAGATCCACAAAGGGGCGAGTGGAAAGGCGTAAATGACTTTATATATCAGAAATCTAATAAGATATTAGAGAGATTTCATGGTTATTCTATTATGACTTATCCCGAAACTTCCTGCGGCTGTTTCGAATGCATAATTGCAATTATGCCCGAAGCAAACGGATTTATGGTGGTGAATAGAGAATATGCCGGCATGACGCCTATAGGTATGACATTTTCCACATTAGCAGGAAATGTGGGCGGAGGCGCGCAGACGCCCGGCTTTATGGGCGTAGGAAAATTATATGTTGTCAGCCGCAAATTCATATTGGCTGACGGCGGAGTTAAACGGATTGTATGGATGCCAAAAGAATTAAAAGAAATTCTTTCAGATAAATTAAAGGTTCTTTGCAAAGAAAGCAGAGAACCGGATTTGATAGATAAAATTGCCGATGAAACAATTGCCACAACGTCCGAAGAATTATTAGCACATTTACAAAAAGTAAACCACCCAGCATTGAGCTTGCCACCTTTGATTTAACTTAAACACCAATACTTAAAAATGGCGCTTTCAGGATTAGACATATATAAGCTGCTTCCAAAAACAAACTGCAAGGAATGCGGATTTCCGACTTGTTTGGCATTTGCAATGCAGATAGCCGCAAAAAAAGCATCGCTTGAGCAATGCCCTCATGTTACAGAAGAGGCAAAGAAAATATTAGAAAGCGCAGCCAGTCCCCCTATAAAGTTGGTCAGCATAGGCATAGGCGAAAATAAAGTGGATGTCGGCAACGAGACGGTTATGTTTCGTCACGAAGAGACGTTTTACCATCCGACAGGAATAGCTATTTTAGTAGAAGATACCCAAGACGAAGGGCAAATTCTTGATAGGATAAATAGAATCAACAACTTAAGTTTCGAGAGGGTTGGTCAGAAATTAAAAGTAAATTTCGTGGCGATAAAGCAGGTTAATAAAAAAGATCCCAACGACTTTCGGGAATTCGTTAAAGTAATCGTAAGCGCAACAAATTTAGCAATTATTATTATGAGCAGAGACCCCCTCGCTATGAAGGCTGCTTTGGATGTATGCAAGGATAGGCGGCCGCTAATTTATGCAGCAGAAGCAGAGAATCTTCAAGGGATAACCGACATAGCAAAACAATATAATCTACCCATCGTAGTTCGAACGAGTTCTTTAGAAGGGCTTGCTGAGCTGACGCAAAAAGTAACATCTTTAGGCGTATCAGAACTATTGCTTGATGCAACTGAAAAATCACTAAGGTATAAAATAGAAGACTTAACACATATAAGAAGGCTCGCATTAAAAAAGATATTCAGACCTTTAGGATATCCCACGATTGCTTTAACAAATCAACAGGACGCTTACCAGGAAATCCTTGAAGCTGTCTCGTATATATCTAAATACGCAAGTATCATTGTAACAAAATTGGCTGAACCTTGGCAGATACTTCCTATTTTAACTGTCAGGCAAAACATATATACAGACCCCCAAAGACCGCTTCAGATAGAAGCAAAGGTTTATGAAATAGGAAGCGTTACAAAAGATTCCCCTGTTTTAGTTACAACGAATTTCTCTTTAACTTATTATACTGTTGAGTCTGAAGTCGAGGCCAGCAAAATTCCATCGTATATTATTTCCGTTGATACGGAGGGGATGAGCGTATTGACTGCTTGGGCGGCTGAGAAATTTACATCAGAGAGTATAACCAAAGCACTTAACAAGACTGAAATTACAGGCAAGGTCGACCACAAAGAGATAATTATACCCGGCTACGTCGCTGTGCTAAGTGGAAAGATAGAAGAGGAATCAGGTTTTAAGGTTTTAGTTGGACCAAAAGAGGCATCTGGTATACCGGCGTTTTTAAAGAATTTACTTAAGGAAAAAAAGGCCTAACTATATATGGATAAATGCACTGTGACATTCTTACCGAGCAAAAAAAAGGTTAAGGCGGCAAAAGGCCAGACGCTGTTAGGCGTTGCCGTTTCTGCAGGCGTTTATATAAATTCAAGCTGTGGCGGCGACGGCGTTTGCGGAAGGTGTAAGGTAATAATTAAAAAAGGCGAATTTAAAACCGAGCCATCGGGTAGAATTACACAAGAAGAAAGAAAGAAGGGATACGTCCTTGCTTGCCTTACAAGTATTCAAGGCGACCTTACCATTGAAGTTCCTCCTGAGTCACGCCTTGAACTTGAGAAGATTCCGGAAGAAGACCTAAAATATTTAAGATTAAAAGGAATATACAGCCAGGCGGAGGAAGTTGATAAATCTGATATTGAAGTCAAAGAAGGCATATTTATACACAGCCCTCTTGCTACCAAATTATATCTTCAGTTATCCCTGCCTACATTACAGGATAACATAAGTGATTTGGAACGACTTTACAGGGCGATACTTAAGATAAAGGACATCCAGATAATGCAGACGGGCCTTTCTAATATAAAAAAATTAGGCCATATATTAAGGGAAAGTAACTGGAAAGTTACGGTTACATTAGGAAAGAGAAATGGTACAACAGAAATCGTCCTGATAGAGCCAGGCAACACATCCAACAAAAATTTTGGAGTTGCCTTTGATATTGGCACAACAACAGTCGTAGGCCAGTTGATAAATCTTAATACAAAACAGATTTTAGGGACAAAGGCTACCTATAATGCCCAGACGGTTTTTGGAAGCGATGTCATAACAAGGATAATCTATGCAAGCGAAGAGCAGGGGCTTGAAAGATTGCACCACGCAGTCATAGATAATATTAACGATATAATACAAGAATTGATTAAAGAGCATAGAATAAATTTAACCGATGTAAATGCGGTTATGTGTGCAGGCAATACGACGATGATGCACCTGCTTTTAAGGGTTGACCCAACCTTTATAAGAAAAGAACCATATACGCCTACTGCGAATTTTGTCCCGGTCGTAAGGACGGCGGAGGTTGGTATTAAGATAAATCCAAGAGGACTTTTGGCATGCGTCCCAGGAGTAAGCACCTATGTAGGTGGTGATGCCACTGCAGGCACACTCGCTGCAGGACTTGATGATGCGGATGACTTAACAATGCTTATAGATGCAGGAACAAATGGTGAGATAGTCTTAGGGGATAAAGAGTGGCTGGTCTCCTGCGCTGCATCGGCAGGACCTGCGTTTGAAGGAAGTGGTGTAACCTGTGGGATGAGGGCGACTAAAGGTGCTATACAAAGAGTCCAAATAAGCCAGCCGGATTTAGATGTGATGTGCTCTATTATAGGCGATACAAAACCCCGGGGGCTTTGCGGTTCTGGTTTGATTGACGCATTGGCAGAATTATTTAGCAAAGGAATTATTGACAGGTACGGCAAGATTAATCAGTCCATTTCATCGAGGAGGATAAGAAAGGGCGAATTCGGATATGAATTTATAATGGTATTTAAAAAAGACGCCGACGTTGATTATGATATAGTAATAACCGAAGCGGATATAGAGAATCTGAAACGTTCAAAGGGTGCCATCTATGCGGCAACGTCTGTATTATTAAGAAGATTGGGCTTAAATTTTCAGCAGATTAGTAAAATTTATATCGCAGGTGGATTCGGCACGTATTTAGATATAGACAAGGCGGTTATGATAGGCCTTTTGCCTGATTTACCAAGGGAGAAATTTAAGTTTATCGGCAATTCTTCTTTGGCGGGCGCAAGACAAATTTTGTTGTCATACGATGCAATGCAGAAAGCTCACAAAATAGCAAAAAAGATGACATATTTTGAATTAAGCAAAGAGACAATATATATGGATGAGTATGTCTCTGCATTATTTTTTCCGCACACCGATATAAACAGATTTCCTTCTGTATCGGCAAGGCATACTCTTAATTAATTCTGTTAATAGGGAGCAGTATAGTTATTATGGGATATACTATAGCAATCTGCGGTAAAGGCGGAACCGGGAAAACTACTATAGCGAGTTTAATCATAAAATTTTTAACAAGACAAAGACAGGGTTCGGTCTTGGCTGTCGATGCGGATCCCAATTCTAATCTCAATGAGGCATTGGGCGTAACTGTTGCCGGCAGCATCGTATCAATAATTGACGATATTGCAAAAAATCCAAGTCAGATACCAACAGGAGTTTCAAAAGACAGGTTTATTGAATATAGAATTCAGGATATGCTCACAGAATCAGACGGCTTTGACCTTTTGGTTATGGGAAGGCCTGAGGGACCTGGTTGTTATTGTTACGCTAATTCTATTTTAAGGATGCTCATTGAAAAACTGTCAAATAGTTATCGGTACGTTGCCATTGATAATGCAGCAGGCATGGAACACCTTTCACGTAGGACTACCAGAAAAATAGATTGCCTTTTGATAGTGAGCGATTATACCATTGTTGGAATAAGGTCTGCCAAAAAAATTTACGATTTAGCACGTGAACTTGAAATATCCGTTAAAGATGTGTATTTGCTCATAAATAGAAAAGACGATCAAATTAAGGCAACCCTAAACGAAGAGCTCGATAAGACAAAAATAAAAGTTGCTGGTTTTATCCCCGAAGATCGCGATATCTTAGAATGTAGCATAACGGCAAAGTCCGTTTTTAATTTACAAGATGACAACCCAGCGGTTAGGGCTGTTGATAAAATCTGTTTAGAAATTTTGCCTGCTTGGGCGGCAGACAAGCAAAACTAAAGGTTAAATACGTATGGCGTTTGAAATTTTAAAAGAGAAATGGACAGATTGCGTAAGCGAAGTTACTATTGGCGCAACTTCAGAAGGAAGTGGCACAAGGCAACATATTATAAAGGTTGGCGGCCAGAATACGCTTCCCTTTATGTTGGACGAAGGCAACATGCCTAATCCACCAGTTGTCGCGATGGAGATTTTAGATATTGAGCCCCTTGATTGGCCAGAAGTGCTAAAAGCACCTTTTGGCGACGCATTAAAAAATTCTATTAAGTGGGCGCAAAAATGTGTTGAAGAATATAAAGCGAAGATTTTATGTTTAAAGCTTCAAGGGACACATCCGGATTTTGGAAACGCCACTGCTGATGAAGCGGCAAATTTAGTTAAAAACATCCTGAAGGCTGTTGGCGTACCTTTAATTATATTAGGATGCGGCGATAATGAAAAGGACAACATAGTTTTGCCAAAATGTTGCGAGGTTTCAAAAGGAGAAAATTGCCTTGTCGGCGATGCTATACAGCAAAATTATAAGACCCTAACCGCCTCTTGTTTGGCGGATGGGCATAATATAATTGCTGAATCCCCAATCGATATAAATATAGCCAAACAAGTAAATATATTGATATCCGATATGGGCTTTAAACTCGATAAGCTCGTAATAAATCCGACCATAGGCGCCTTAGGTTATGGTATGGAATATGCATATTCCATAATGGAAAGAGCCAGGCTTGCTGCATTAGGTGGAGATAAGATGCTCGCGATGCCATTTATATGTTTTGTCGGCCAAGAGTCATGGCGGGCAAAAGAGGCGAAGGCGACACAAAAAGAACATCCTGAATGGGGAGATGAAAGGTATCGCGGTCCAATATGGGAGGCAACTACAGCCATATGTATGCTGCAGGCAGGCGCAGATATTTTGGTGATGCGGCATCCCAAGGCAATTGAAATGGCGAATAAGTATATAGAAGAATTGATGAGGCGTTAACTTAAATTAGGAGCTTTAACCATGTTAATTATAGGCGAACTTATTAACGGTATGTATAAGCAAGTAGGTCAAGCCATCGTAGATAAGGATAAGAAGATAATACAGAAATTGGCATTGGAGCAAATTAAGGCAGGCGCAAATTTACTTGATATTAATGTGGGACCTGTAAGTTCAAATCCGATTGACGATATGAAATGGCTCGTTGATACAATACAAGAAGTTACAGATGCAGGGCTGTCTTTAGATAGTTCAAAGCCGAAAGTGATTGAGGAAGCCATTAAACTTACAAAAAACAAGGCGATGATAAATTCAACAACAGCAGATGATGAGAAGTTAAATGCACTTTTACCTCTAGCAAAAGAACACAAGGCCTACTTAATAGCCCTTACTATGGAAAAGGGCATACCACGAGACAGACATGTAAGGTCTGAGATGGCGGCAAAGATAGTCTCTGCCTGTATGGAAATAAATTTTGATATACGAGACTTATATATAGACCCGATAGTGCTTCCAGTTAATGTCGCTCAGTCACAGGCACTTGAAGTACTCGAGTCGTTAAGGGAAATCAAATTGCTTTCAGACCCACCACCAAAAACATCTGTTGGCTTAAGTAATGTCTCTCAAGGGACCCAGAACCGTTCTCTAATTAATAGGACGTTTTTGGTTATGGCAATTACGATGGGCTTAGATGCAGCCATATTAGACCCCCTCGATAAGGAACTTATGGATGCGCTCATAACCAGTGAAATTTTATTGAATAGACATATATATTGCGACTCATTTCTGGATGCATCCAGAAAGAAATAGAAAACTAAGGGAAAATTAACGTGAAGATAACTATAGTCGGCCCAGGTGCAATAGGGTGTCTATTTGCTGGATTTTTGGCAAGGGCGAATGAAGAAGTCTGGCTATTAGATAAGAATCCACAGCGAGCAGGAAGGCTGAAAGAAGAGGGCATTAAAATCGAAGGATTAAGTAACATTTCAGTAAAGATGAATGCCACAATAAATCCCGATGAAATAGGACAGACGGATTTAATAATAATATGTGTGAAGTCTTATGATACAGAGCAGGCCATAAGGTCGGTAAAACAATTAGTAGGTGAAAAAACAGCTGTTATGACATTGCAAAATGGAATAGGCAATACCCAAATAATAGGCGAGATTGTCGGTCGGGATAGAGTGATAGGCGGGGTAACCAACCATGGTGCAACATTATTGGGGTGGGGCCATATAAGGCACGCCGGCAAAGGTGAGACCATTATAGGTAAAACAGATGGAAAGGCATCAGGGCAACTGGAGGATATCTCAGCAATTTTAAATAAGGCTGGTTTTGAAACAGTGATTTCAAAAGACATAGATGCAGTTATATGGTCTAAACTTATCATAAATGTGGGCATAAATGCCTTGACCGCTTTAACAAGGCTTAATAACGGCAGGCTTATTGAGTACGAAGGCACAAAAGATATTATGCGCCTTGCTGTATTTGAAGCAGTAAAAATTGCAAAGGTAAAAAGAATAAAACTTATCTATGATGACCCGATAGAAAAGATAGAATCTGTTTGTAAAGCGACAGCAGGCAATGTCTCATCCATGTTGCAGGATGTTTTGAATAAAAAACGAACGGAGATAGATTTTATAAATGGGGCTGTTGTGAAGTGGAGTCAAAGTCTTAATGTACCAACGCCTGTAAATTACACATTAACGAATTTAATAAAAACCGTAGAAGCTAGTTACGAATTGCAGGTAGTGAAGAAGTAGTAACATCAAAGTATCGCTTTTCAATTGACACCTCTTTATTTTTAATTTAAGATGAAATCTGTGCCCGTGATTAAAAATAGAGCCAGGAGGCCCGCTTTTGCTCCTGGCTTTTATATAAAATTAAATCGCAAGTTCAACAAGACCATCCTTTCCTGCGGCGGGCAGCTTAAAAATACCTTCGCCGTTGGGAAAGGTAATTCCTTGTACGTAAGCCCTACCTTTGGTGACTTAGAACACCTTGAGAATTACCAGATATTTGACGTTTATCAAAAATTACTTAAAAAGGCACGCTATAAAACCCGAGATAGTAGCATTTGATTTACATCCCGACTACCTTTCAACGAAATTTGCCAAATCCTTGAATATTTCCGATAAAATCGGCATCCAACATCACTATGCTCATATGGCGAGTTTTTTCGCTCAAGAGAAACCCAATGGCAAGGTGATAGGCATAACGTTTGACGGGACAGGTTTTGGTTTAGATGGTAATATCTGGGGCGGAGAATTCTTAGTCGGTGATTTAAACGATTTCGAACGTAAAGGGCACCTTAAATATGTCCCGATGCCAGGAGGAGAACAGGCTATAAAAGAGCCATGGAGAATGGCAGCGAGCTGGCTATATCAGATTTATGGCGAAGAATTTTTGAACTTGAGAATAAAATTTGTGGAGCAGTTAGATAGGTCTAAGTGGGCAATATTGAAGAAGATGATAGATGGAAAGATAAATTCGCCGCTTACCTCAAGCATTGGAAGATTATTCGATGCGGTGAGTTCACTTATCGGGATAAGAGATAAAGTCGAATACGAGGCACAGGCGGCGATAGAGTTGGAAGGGATTGCCGAGAAAGACGTTCGTGATTTTTATGAGTTTAACATAGAGCCTAAAGAGGGGTTATACCTCATTGATCCCTCGCCGATTTTTATATCCATCGTCGAAGATTTAAGAAAAAATATAGCCACTTCTGTGATATCAGCGAGGTTCCATAATTCCATATCACGCTTGATTAACGAAGCATGTATGAAATTAAGGGATTCGCTCGCGATAGAGGTAGTTGTATTAAGCGGCGGTGTTTTCTTAAATAGGTATCTTGTAAACAAAGTGAAGCCGCAATTAGTTGCAAATGGATTTAGGTTATTGGAAAACGATAAGATCCCGGTGGGTGATTCCGGGATCTCAATCGGTCAAGCACTAATTGCTAATAGGAGGCCTTAAACATGCAAAGCTCTTTCTTCGTCCTGTTATTTTCGGCACTTTCTATAGCAGTAATTCATTCGCTCGCACCTGACCATTGGATGCCATTTATTATGATAGGCAATGCGCAGAAGTGGTCAAAAGCGAAGTTAATGAGCGTAACTTTCCTTGCAGGTTTAGGCCACATCGGCTCCTCTGTAATTCTGGGGGCGTTCGGCATTGCGTTAGGAATGGGGCTTCTTAAGATAAAAGGCATTGTTGAGTCCGTCGCCGAAGTCGGAGGAATTCTTTTAATCGGTTTTGGGATATTTTATATGCTTTGGGGATTTAGGCATTTGAAGGAAGAGCATTTAGATAGATTCGAAAAAAGTCGAAGCGTAATTTCCACCTGGGCGCTAATTGCGATCTTTGTGTTAGGTCCTTGTGAGGCGTTAATACCGCTTATATTTTTAGCAACGCTTTACGGTTGGGCGAGCGTACTAATTATCACTACGTCGTTTAGCGCTACGACAGTTTTTATGATGATGGCGCAGACATTTTTAGCGTATACAGGGATTCGTAAAGTTCATTTTGATTTCTTTCATAAGTTTAGCCACGCGATAGCAGGCGGGGTAATAGCGCTGACCGGCATTATTGTGATGGTGTTGGGGATTTAAAGATGTGCCTTGGGATTCCAATGAAGGTGGTATCAAGAACTGGCGATAAAGGAATTGCCGAATTGGGCAAAATGAAGAGGCAGATAGGGCTACATCTACTGCCCGATGTTGGAATCGGAGATTACGTAATAGTCCACGCAGGGTTTGCGATTCAAAAATTGGATGAAGAAGTGGTCAAAGAGACGTTAGAGCAACTTAAGGAGTTTTAGCAATTGCGATACATAGACGAATTCAGAGATGGAGTTTTAACCGAAAAGGTAGTAAGCAAGATAAACGGATTAGGTCTGGATAAAGGTATTTGCCTAATGGAGGTTTGCGGGACTCATACTATGTCTATCCATCGCCATGGCTTGCCAGCTTTATTGCCCAAGTACATAAAATTAATTTCTGGTCCTGGTTGTCCCGTATGTGTGACGACGAACGATTACATCGACAGGGCAATCGCATATTCGAAGTTGGACGATTGTATAGTTGTTACGTTTGGCGATATGCTAAAAGTGCCCGGCTCTAATTCGAACCTTCAATTCGTGAAAGCAGATGGAGCGCATGTTGAAGTAGTATATTCTGCCCTCGATGCAGTTGAGCTTGCCCGAAAGAATCCACATAAAAAGATAATTTTCTTAGGAATAGGTTTTGAGACGACGGCCCCTACTATAGCGGCATCTATATTGGAAGCGAAGAAGAGAAATATTAAGAATTATTTCGTATCCTCAGCCGCTAAAACCATGCCGTTAGCGCTTAAAGCATTAGCAGAGGACACAGAGATAAAAATAGATGGGTTTATTCTTCCCGGACATGTTAGTGCGATTATAGGATCAAGAGCATATGAATTCATACCAAAAAGATACGAGATAGCCTGCGTAATCGCTGGTTTTGAACCACTTAGCATATTAGACGGAATTTATATGCTTGCGCTACAAATTAAAGAGGGCGTACAAAAAGTGCAGATTCAATATAGGTGGGTTGTAAAGCCTGAAGGAAATCCAAAAGCGTTAGAGATAATGTATGAGGTTTTTGAACCTTGCGATTGTGAATGGCGGGGCTTAGGCTTGGTTGAAGGAAGTGGCCTTAAGATTCGGGATGAATATAGAGCTTTTGATGCCGAGGCAAATATAAGCGTGGAAACAGCAAGGCCTATCGAACAAAAAGGTTGTATCTGTGGTGAAGTGATAAAAGGAAAGAGAATGCCTATAGATTGCAAGCTATTCGGCAAGTCCTGTAACCCTGAATCGCCATATGGGCCTTGTATGGTCTCCTCCGAAGGGGCCTGTAGCGCATATTATAAATATGGAGGCAAGGATTGGTTGTAAGCGATAAAGTATTGCTCACCCATGGCGCCGGCGGCAGGGCGATGCACAAATTAATCAAAGAATTTTTCGTTGACAGTTTCGATAATCCGATTTTAGCACAACTTACCGACGCCGCAATTTTAAACCCCGTTAGAAATCTTGCACAGCAGGGGAGGAAAATTGGTATTTCTAACGGGGTAAATGGAAAGACAAGAACGCTCGCTTTTACTACCGATTCGTATGTTGTAAACCCCATCTTCTTTCCAGGCGGCGATATCGGAAAATTAGCGATTTGCGGAACCATAAATGACCTTTCGGTCGTCGGCGCAATGCCGCTTTATATCTCTTGCGGATTTATTATTGAGGAAGGATTAGAACTATCTACTTTAAAGGCGATCGTTCAATCGATGAAAGGTGCAGCCAAAGTAGCAGGGGTTAGAGTTGTAACCGGCGATACGAAGGTCGTCGAAAAAGGAAAGGCAGATTCGATATTTATAAATACCTCAGGCATAGGAATCATCGAAGGCAATGTAAAATTAGGAAAAAATAGAATTAAGTTTAGTGATAAAGTAATCATCAATGGCTTTATAGGCGAACATGAGATAGCGGTTCTTTCAAGACGAGGCGGTTTTGATTTTAAGACAGATATAAAATCTGATTGCGCACCCTTAAATGGCTTGATATCAAATATCTTAAAGTCGAGCGCTGACATAAAATTTATGCGCGACCCGACAAGGGGAGGACTTGCGACCGTTTTAAACGAGATTGTCGAAGGAAGCAATTTTGGAATTGAGTTAAACGAAAAGGACTTGCCCATCTCAGAAGGGGTGCAAGCGGCGTGCGAGCTGTTGGGATTTGAGCCGATATATTTAGCGAATGAAGGCAAGGTTGTAGTAATAGTTGGTGACGATGATGCCAAAAGAGTTTTGAATATTATGCGAAGGCATCCGTTAGGTAAAAATGCAAAGATCGTCGGTGAAATTGTGAAGGTTCCGAAAGGGAAAGTAATTTTAAAGACCAAAGTAGGAGGTAGAAGATTAATAGAGATGTTGAGCGGGGAACAACTCCCAAGGATTTGTTAGATGCTCCGAGCGTTTATTTCGTAGCACCGCTTTAGTTTGCCCCAGCGAGGTAAACCTCGCTGGGGCAAATCTTCTCGCTCGTCCGCCTGCGGCGGACACCATGCCCGCTCGAATCTTTAACGTGCTGCGAAATAAATGCTCTGCGCATAGGTAGAGAATTTACGAGAAAGTTACCGACCAAGGAACGGATAATATGAACAAAGCTGGATTAGAAAAATTATTTAGTCCCAATTCTGTGACTGTAATTGGGGCATCGCACAAGAGGGGTAAGGTTGGTCACGATGTATTGGTAAATTTAATTCGATATGGATATAAGGGTAAAATCTATGCCATCAATCCAAAGCCCGAAAAGATAATGGGACTTAAACCTTACCCAAAGGTCACGGATGTGAAGGGCAAAATAGATTTAGCGGTCTTTGCTATTCCTGCACCTTTGGTGCCTAATTCTTTATTTGAATGCGGTAAAGCAGGCATACCGGCGGCTATTATTATCAGCGCGGGATTTAAGGAGTGCGGGCCAGAAGGGGCAAAGTTAGAACGTGAGATTGCCGAGATCGCTAAGGTATTTAATATTCGGGTATTAGGGCCCAATTGTTTAGGTTTAATAAATACCACATCTTCACTTAATGCATCATTTGCGGCTGAGATGCCTTCCAAAGGCGATATCGCATTTTTCTCTCAGTCGGGAGCGCTCTGCACTGCGATTTTGGATTGGGCAGTTAAAGAAAAAATTGGGTTCTCAAAATTTGCAAGCTTAGGAAATAAAGTTGATATTTCTGAATCTACCTTACTAAAGGCGCTGGGCGATGACCCAGATACGAAAGTCATTTTAGGATACATAGAGGATGTAAAAGATGGACGGGAATTTATGCGGGTTGCAAGGGAAGTAACCGCTAAAAAACCTGTCGTAATATGTAAATCTGGCGGGACACAGGCGGGCGCTAGAGCGGCATCAAGTCATACAGGAAGTTTAGCTGGCTCAGAAGCAGCGTTTAATGCGGCATTTGTTCAGACCGGCATTGTTCGAGCGCATTCGGTAGAAGACCTATTTAATTATGCAGTTGCATTTTCGTATCAAAAGATACCGAAGGGCGAAAGGTTAGCGATAATTACAAATGCTGGCGGGCCTGGAATTATAGCGGTGGATGCTGTTGAACGTTCGCAGAATGCGAAGGTTGCCTCATTTGATAAAGGGACAATCGATTATTTAAGAAAGTCACTTCCAGTCGGAGCGGCGATATATAATCCTGTTGATGTAATAGGCGACGCAGACGAGGAAAGATACAGAAAGGCTTTAGAAGCTGTCTTAAAAGATCCCAATGTCGATGGGGCATTGGTGATTTTAACCCCGCAGACGATGAGCAAGATAAAAGAGACCGCTGCTTGCGTGGCGGATCTACGTAATGAAAAACCGCTCCTGGCGAGTTTTATGGGTGGGGTACTCGTAGAGAAAGGATTAAAGGTACTGCACAAAAATAGGATTCCTAACTATCCATTTCCTGAACGTGCGGTCGCTGCCTTTGACGCAATGGTCAAATATGGAAAATTCCGTAAGATTCCAGAAGAGAAGACGAAGGCCTTCTCAGTCAATAAAGATAAAGTAAAGAAGATAATAGACGAAGCGATAAGATCTGGGCAAAAGGATATTCCGGAATATATGGCGCAGGAGATAATAGAAAGCTATGGTTTTGCGCTCCCAAAGAGCGTGCTCGCGAAGACCGCTTCCGAAGCACGTCTAGCTGCAAATAAAATCGGTTGTCCCGTGGTAATGAAGATTGCATCTCCAACTATATTGCATAAATCTGATATCGGTGGTGTCAAGATAGGGCTTGCTGACACGAAGCAGGTTGAAGAGGCGTTTTACGAAATGACCCAAAGGGCTAAGAGGGTTATGCCGGATGCGGTTATAATGGGCGTATTGGTTCAAGAGATGGTTACCGGCGGAAAAGAGGTTATATTGGGGATGAGCAAAGATTCGCAGTTCGGGTCACTTCTTATGTTTGGTTTGGGCGGCATATATGTCGAGGTGTTAAAGGATGTCTCTTTTAGGATAGCCCCGATTACTTCAAAAGAAGCGAAGGCGATGATAGATGAAATTCGCGCCAATGCACTTTTAAGAGGCGCGCGCGGCGAAAAGCCGACAGATATCGAATCAATTAAAGATGGTTTATTGAGGCTTTCGAAATTGGTAGTGGATTTTCCGATTATTTACGAGTTGGATATAAATCCGCTGATGGTATTTCCAGTTGATAAAGGCGGTTCAGTGGCAATAGATGTAAGAATAAATATAGGAGGTAGACTACAATGAAATCCCTTTTTATTTTATCGACGAAGCCTTATGCAGGCAAGAATCTAATTGCAGTTGGTATCGGTTTGAGCCTAAAAGAGAAGGGTATGAAGGTCGGTTATTTTAAGCCGCTCGGCGTTTTCCCAACAAAGGTTGGAGATGTCTTAACCGACGCAGACGTTCTGTTTTTTAAGGAGGCCATTTCATTAAAGGACCCCTTAGAATTGTTCTGCCCTGTAGTATTAGATGAGGCGCTGTTAGAAGGGGTCTTTAAAAATAAGGTTAGGGGTTTAGACGAGAAGATAGTAACGGCATTTAAAAAAATATCGCGCAATAAGGATTTAATTTTAGTGATGGGAATCGGAAGTATACATTGTGGCAGTTTCTTAGGGTTATCCGAAGAGGTTATAATGCATAAATTAGGCTCGCATGCCGTGCTCGTCGATAAACCAGAGCCAAACGATTTTGAGTCGCTCGATGGCTGTATAAGATGTAAGGCAGAGTTAGGCAATAAGTTAATCGGCGTTGTCTTCAATAAAGTCAAGCCAAACTTATTTGACTATGTAAATGGAAAGATAGTTCCATTTTTAAAGAAGAAACAAATTGAGACATTGGGTGTTATCCCTCAGGATACAATCTTAAACGCTGTTACGGTTGGCGAATTAAAAGATGCGTTAATGGGCAGGCTTATTTGTTGCGGAGATAAAGAAGATGAATTGGTGGAGCATTTCTTAATAGGCGCTATGAACGTCGAGAGCGCACTAAAATATTTTAGGCGAGTACCAAATAAAGCTGTAATAACAGGTGGTGATAGATCCGATATTCAGTTGGCAGCGCTTGAGACGTCAACCAGATGCCTTATCTTAACAGGCGATTTATATCCCGATGACATTATAATCTCCAAAGCAGAGGAAAAGGGTGTTCCGATACTGGTTGTGCCCACCGATACGTTGACAACGGTCGATAGATTTAAGGCACTACCCGGACATCTTTCCTTAAGAAATAAAAGCAAGGCAAAGCGGGCGAAAGAATTGATTGAGGCAAGATTAGATTTATCAAAGATAATGGAACGCTTAGGGTTGAAGAAAAGATGATTCATGCACTATTTTACGGGAGGGCAGATAGGAATGGTTGAACGGGAAAAATTAAGATTCACGAAGACGCATGAATGGTTAAGGGTGGAAGGAAATATAGGATACATTGGAATTACCGACTATGCACAAAAAGAGATAACGGATGTAGTATTCGTTGAATTACCAAAGTTGGATAAGGAATTTTCTAAAGGGCAAGAAGCAGCTGTAGTCGAGTCCGTTAAAGCGGCATTTTCTTTATATGCTCCGGTTTCTGGAAAAGTAGTTAAGGTAAACGATGCGATTGAGAAGGACCCTTCGCTCGTTAATAAATCGCCGTACGAAGATGGCTGGTTCTATGCATTGGAGATTAAGGATAAATCCGAAATAGATGCTCTTTTGGCTTATAATGAGTATTTAGAATTTATCAAAGAGGGAGAGCATTAATTTAAAGATGGAGAAGGTCTGGCGCCTAATTTTAGACGAAGCGAACGACCCGTATATGAATATGGCAATAGATGAGGCGATTATGATGTGCCAGGTGGAAAGCGCCTCAATCCCAACCCTTCGAATTTACAGATGGCTTTATCCCTGTGTCTCAATAGGAAGATTTCAAGATTTAGAAAGCGCATTAAATCGGGAGGATAACCTTGCCCTTGTCCGGCGGCCTACGGGCGGAGGAGTTGTGTTTCATAATGAATTCAGCTTCACATACTCCATCGTTTATCCTGAAAGTTCCTTTGTCTTACTCAAGGGCATATCGAATTCTTACAGAGAGATTCATGGCGGAATTTTGAAGGGCCTTAGGAGCTTAGGCATTAACGCTGCCCTTCATACCATTAAGCAGGGCCAAAGGAGATCCCTAAAATCGAGGTTTTGTTTTTTCTCCCCCTGTGAGTTCGACATAGTTTGTGGCAATAAAAAGATAGCAGGTGCAGCCCAGAGACGAAGGTACGGGGTTGTGCTTCATCAGGGAGAAGTTAGCTTAGGCCTTGACGTTTGGCCAAAATGGTCGTATAATGTTTCGAAAATTGCAATTATGACTGGTCTTTCGAAGCAATTAGAAGCAAGATTTGTAGAGGGTCGGCTGTCGGAGAAAGAAAGAATTTCAGCGGAAGAAATAAAAGAAAAATATAATAATATCGCGCTTATTGATTGTATTTCTTCTAAGGAAGAGAGGAATAGCAAGGGGAGAAACAACGTTTCTTCCCTTGCAGTGGAGCTCGGTGGCTGACCGTGAGCCGTGAAGAGGTTATAAGCAAGAATAAGATTGAACTATCAAAACTATTAATAAGTATATTTCGGAGAAACCGAGAGCACTACAGGAGGTGAAGATATGACAGCAAAAGTAACCCCAGATCTCTGCACCGGATGCGAACTTTGCAC
>CAZUZR010000025.1:16587-18620 GCA_964625025.1 uncultured Planctomycetia bacterium
TTTAGAGGGCTATTTCATTGGCCGGTAAGCGCAACTAAAGAGTCTGCAGATGTCGTAATCGATACTTCGAAGAAAACCGCCGAAGTCATTGCTCGGGAAGGCAAGGATATTGGAAACGTTCTCACCGGAGATGTTCAGAAGACGGACGAAGTGATTATAGGACCAGTAAAAGGTGCTGCTGAAACTTTGACCCAAGCAGCTGAGCAGGCTGTAAAGGTCCCTGGCAAAGCCACAGAGGAGGCGTTTCCGACCGAATAGAAATAAATAGTTGTTTTCGAATGATACGTCAACTAAAGAGCCCAGGACTTTAAAAAATCCCGGGCTCTTATTTTCCCTTGACGAAGATGACAACTTCTATTAATATATACACGAAAAATGGGAAAAACCATATCCGAAAAAATCCTCTCCAAACACTGCGCAAAAGATGTCAAAGCCGATGATTTCGTAATTGCAAAAGTTGACCTTTGCCTCCTACAGGACGGCACAGGCCCGCTCGCCGTAAAGCAGTTACAACTCCTCGGAATCAAAGAAGTTAAAAATCCAAAAGGGGTCGCTGTTTTCTTAGATCACGCCGCTCCCTCACCGAGAAAAGAACTTTCAAACGACCATATTTTGTTGAGAGATTTCGCGAAAAAAACAGGATGTTTTTTATTTGAGATCGGCGAAGGGGTTTGCCATCAATTGATGAGCGAATTATTCACTTCGCCCGGAGACCTTTTAGTTGGAGCGGATTCGCATACCTGCACAGGAGGGGCATTAGGTGCTTTCGCGACGGGGATGGGTTCAACAGATGTCGCGGTCGCTATGGGACTTGGTAAAACGTGGTTTCGCGTACCGCACACTTTCAAAATTGTTGTAGAAGGAAAATTTTCTGATGGAGTATATGCAAAGGATTTTATGTTATATTTAATTGGGTTTCTTGGCGCTGAAGGCGCAACTTATAGAGCCTTAGAATTTGTGGGAGAGGCGATAGATATGCTACCTATGTCGGAGAGGCTTGTGATTTCTAATATGGTCGTCGAGGCAGGGGCGAAGGCAGGGATAATTCCGTCGGATAAAATCACCAAAGCATTTCTAAAAGAACACGACAGGGAAAATAAGTACCGAGAAATAAAATCCGACAAAGACGCAAAATTTGAAAGGGAGATTAGAATCGACGCAAATAAATTGAGCCCCATGGTTTCCCTGCCGCACGCGGCTGATAATGCTAAGCCGATAGATAAGGTTAAAAATATTAAAATCCATCAGGTTTTTATTGGCAGTTGCACAAACGGCAGGATTGAAGATTTAAAAGTTGTGGCAAAGATTTGGAAGGGCAAGAAACGTCATCCCGACACTCGCGTGATAATAACGCCTGCCTCGAAAGACGTCTACATAAAGGTTGCCAAAGAGGGATTGCTTGAGGCATTTTTAAATTTTGGTGCGACGGTTACCGCGCCTGGTTGCGGAGCTTGCGTCGGAGTGCACGGCGGAATTTTAGGCGATGGTGAAAATTGCCTCTCGACTTCAAACAGAAATTTTTTGGGCAGGATGGGGAACCCCAAAGGATTTATATATTTGTGTTCACCGGCGACAGCGGCGGTATCGGCTATTAAAGGTAAAATTACGGATCCAAGGAGATATATTAAAAAATGATATTGAAAGGTAAGGCCTGGAAGTACGGCGACGATATTTCAACCGACTTAATCGCTCCGGGAAGATATTTTCATCTTCGTTCCGATTTGAAGGAACTTGCAAAACATGTGTTAGAGGATGCTGACCCTGAATTTGCTAAGAAGGTCTCGCCTGGCGATTTCGTCGTAGGTGGAAGAAATTTCGGACTCGGTTCATCGCGAGAACATGCTCCAACGATAATTAAGTTAGCGGGCGTATCCTGCGTTTTGGCAAAATCTTTTGCGCGAATCTTCTTTCGTAATGCGATAAATATCGGTTTGCCAGTTATAGAATGCGACACTGACAAAATTGCAGCAGGCGATAGATTAGAGATAGATTTAGAAAAAGGCGTAATCGTAAATTTAACCAAAAACTTCAAA
>CAZUZR010000026.1:0-18192 GCA_964625025.1 uncultured Planctomycetia bacterium
ATTCAACTTTTCCTGTTCCGTCAAAGTGAACTGAGGTATCTTTAGCCCATTCTATGCCTTGTATTTCTTGAGGTTCAGCTAAGGTGCCAGATTTAACTTTTCCTGTTTCGTAAAAGTAAACCCGGGTATTTTTAGCCCATTCTATGCCTTGTATTTCTTGAGGTTCAGCTAAGTTGACAAATTCAACTTTTCCTGTTCCGTAAAAGTCAAGTAAGGTATCTTTAGCCCATTCTATGCCTTGTATTACCTGAGGTTCAGCTAATGTGACAGATTCAACTTTTCCCGGTGCGGAGAAGAAAACTTTAGAGCCTTTTGGGAAAGTAATTCCCTGGAAAGTTAAATCTGCGTCTAAAATTTCAGCCCTCATTCCTTTTGCGAAAGCAATAATGCTTATTGCGAATATAGCTATTAATACGCCCTTTTTATACATATCAGCCTCCCTTCTGGTTATTTTTTAATCTCGCCCAATGCGGTCTCGTCCTTTTCCTTGTGCCTTGCGATACTTACAACCGGCGTATCCAAATGGAGCTTGTCGGGACATTTTCATCTTTAACCTCAGATGTGCCCCTTATCCTTGAGGCGAGGGACATATCTAAGTTTGATTTTAAAAACGTCCCTAACCCATGACCGAATGTCTTAATCAGCATTATTTTGTAACCCTTAAGGAAGCAAAAAAGATTATCGGGGTAGGGTCACAAACATCCACGCCACCAAGGTACAAACATCCACATCCACCAAGGTATAGCAAACACCCCCAAAACTATAGCAAGCGTAATTAATACAAAAATGATTAATTTTAATATCTTTTCTTTTCGATTTTCCGGGGACATTTTTATTTTCCCTCCCCTTTCAAACAAAAACAGACGTTAGTTTCCTAACGCCTTGGTTTCTTTCTTCTGTGTGTATTTTCGGCTTTTCTTCCTCAATCACTTCGATGTCTCCAAGCTTCTCTTTCTCAATTATCAAATTTCCTTCCTGTGTGTGTATTTTATCCATTTTCAAGACCTGCTAGCCTATTTCTACGTAGCCGTGAACGAAAGTATCACGGCGGAAGTAGAATGGCGGGGACGACGGGATTTGAACCCGCGATCTATTGCTCGACAGGCAATCGCTTTAAGCCGGGCTAAGCTACGTCCCCGTATATCTTTTAAAATATTTTCTGGTGGGCGCTAGAGGACTTGAACCTCTGACCTGTTGAATGTAAATCAACCGCTCTAACCAACTGAGCCAAGCGCCCGAGAAATTATAAAATATCACAAAAAAACCGAAGTGTCAACGAGCCTTCGTATAGAGATTGCTTCCTCCGATGATACGTCGGAGTCGCAATGACCATCTACCAGCGGACTCGCAATGACAGGTCTATGCCTTGTATGACTCGGCCATTTTGATTCGCTTCGAAATCGGCGGGTGGTCGTATAAGAATATTTCTACGACTCTGCTCGGATTTAAGTCGGCTAAATTTTGCTCCCCTAATTTGCTCATCGTGGTAATAAATGCATCCGGATTTCTCGTAATATCAATGGAAAAATAGTCCGCCTGCCTCTCGAAAGCCCTTCCCAATCCATTTTGAAGCGGCAGAATAAAAAGGGTAAAGAAAAATAAGATTAAAAACAGAAGCGGAAATCCAGCCAAGTCAGCAACACCTTTAAAGCCCAACGGAAAGGTTAAACTTTTAAATATGCCGTTTGCGATATAAAATCCGGCGAAGGAGGATACAGCGCCGAAGGCAATAAATTTTAATATGTGGCCATACCTATGATGCCCTAACTCATGCGCCAGCACTATCTCTATCTCATCCGGCGAATAATTCTTAAGCAATGTATCGCCGACTAAAATCCTCCTTGTTTTTCCTAACCCGGCAAGCCCTGCGTTTGCCTTGACGGTCTTTTTGCTTAACTCTATCTCGAATACATCTTTTACTTTAGCGCCTGATTCTTTAGCCAAATTAAGGAGCCGCTGTCGCAGGTCCTCATCCTCCAGTCGCCTTATCTTAAAAAATAAGGGCAAGATTAAAACTGGTGCCACCCTACTTAAAATTATCGTAAACGTAATCCATAGCAATGCCGCCAAAATCCACCAATTCGCTTCAAAGCGCCTCAGGAAAAAATAGAGAAATTCGACGAGGACAAGCGAAATCGCGCACCCGAGCAATAATTTCTTAATGTAATCTTTAAACCAGGCGGAAAAAGTCTGTGTGGAAAGCGAAAATTTATGCTCGAGGGAAAAGCCCTGATATAAATCCAGCGGAAATGATATCGCTATGTATATCGTTCCGAAAATAAAAAAATAGACGGCGGTCGAAATCCAAACATTACTGGTTATGCGAATTGCAAAATTCCTAATCCAAATCGAGGAACCCTGTGTTGCCATAATGAAGAGGAACAAAATCGTCATCAGCAACTCGGCTACAAACAAGATATTTTTTATTCGCGAATACCGCTTCGCAGGCTCTTGTGAAATGCGACTTATCATCCTTCGACTACGCTCAGGATTGATGGTGAGTGAAATCGAACCATCATTTTATCTGCTGGATGTAAATTTTCCTGATTTCGTTAAAGATATCTATGTATTCCTTCGTCTGATAATCCCTATACGTCCATTCCCAAGGAAGGTACGTCTTGTCCGCAAATCTTAATGTCGCCTCAGCGTAAATGCCCCTGTTTAAATAAATCCTATGTTGATGGTCTTTTGTCGTTGCCAAAACCAATTTTGCTTCGGTCAAATAGCCGGGGTCGATGTTGATCCTGCGCGACGGAGTTTCTTTTGACACGCTAAATTTAGATTCCAGTTTATTTGTATATAACTTTATCTTCGACAAATTCTTAGGGACTATCAATCTCCTGAATGAGACGAATTGCCTTTTTAAATTTCCGCCCATTTCCGGTTCATAATAATTGGTGTAGGCGAAATCCAATAAACTCGTCCTGAAATCTATCGGCCCAAATGCCCTTTGTAAAATCGCTTCCACTTTTAATAACAAATTTGAATCATTAGAAATCATCCCGACGATTAATTTAACTGGCTTATGTCGTTTCATAACTCCCATAGTTCCTCCTAAACATTATTTAAAATTACCTTTACATATCTTAACGCAAATCCCACAGATAAAATGTCCTATTCCGGGTTTCCTGGAAAAACCCTTCAACAATTCTCGGCATGCCTTTAAATTCAAATCTCTTACATCCTGTTTTATCGCTCCAACCGGGCAAACCTTTATGCATTCGAAACAATCGCCGCAATCCCCTGCCT
This sequence comes from uncultured Planctomycetia bacterium, assembly GCA_964625025.1. Classification (GTDB taxonomy): domain Bacteria; phylum Omnitrophota; class Gorgyraeia; order Pluralincolimonadales; family CAZUZR01; genus CAZUZR01. The sequence continues at coordinate 3,250 of CAZUZR010000026.1, forward strand.
CGGGCTTATCGGCCTTTAATGGAAAATCTGTCAATATCGTTGCATATCTAACTTGTGAGCCGAATTTCGGATTTACGAGCAAGCCCGAACGGCCTAAAAAACCTAAGCCCGCCAAATGCGCAATTAATTTATGCGACACAGCGCCGTATTGATTCTCCCAATCCTCAACCTGGCTTGCCGGAATCGGAAGTGCGGATGAGCCGTTATTCTGAATAAAGGCTGAAACTCTTAGCGCTATCTCATCCAACAAAGAATTAACCCGCTTATAATGAAAGGCATAAATCTTCGTCGGTCCATCTATTATCGTCTCCAAAACTTTGCCCGACAGGCGCACGCCGATTGAAACGCCGCACTCTAGACCACCCAATATAGATTTGGGCTCAATATGGAACTTATCCTTAAATGAAGTTATATCTGCGACGCCAAATAGGTTGGCGCCGGAAGTTTCGGCGAGCGATTTTAATTTTTTATAATTATCTAAATGAGCTTCTTTTCCCATCTAATCAGTTTCTCTAAATCCTCGTAATCGGTCATATCATAATGGAGCGGCGTAACAGAGATGTATCCATTTTTAACCGCGACGGCATCGGTTGTCTCATCCCCTTCAATTTCTATCCTCTGGCTGCGCAGCCAATAATAAACTCGTTTATTCGGATCTTCACGCCTATCATAACCTTCCTGATAAAACGTCGACATCCCTTGACGTGTAATTTTAATTCCTTTTATCTTCGACTTCGGCAAAGCAGGCACATTCACATTAAGGAGCGTATGGATAGGTAACTCTTTACGTAATATCATTTTGGCGAGCTTATACGAAAAATCTAAAGCCACCTCGAAATTATCCCACTTAAAAGATGCGAGCGATATCGCAAAAGATGGGATTCCTAAAATCGCGCCTTCGGTTGCGCCTGAAACAGTTCCCGAATAGAGGATGTTTATTCCTAAGTTCGGACCCCGATTTATGCCGGATATAATAAGGTCGGGCTTGCGCCTACCTTTCATTATCGCCATAAGCGCAATCTTAACGCAATCTGCGGGCGTGCCGGAAACAGCATAGCCGAAGAATTTTCCCTCGCGCCTTGCTTCGTTGACGCGTAGCGGCAGGGTTAAAGTAATTGCGTGACCCTGAGCGGAGCGCTCCGCATCAGGCGCTACAACCGTGCAATGCCCAAGCCGATTTATCTTTTTGTAGAGCGCATAAATACCGGCTGAATATATCCCATCGTCGTTGGTAAGCAGTATCCTCATTTCATCTCAACCAGTTCGTATTCTAAATTGCCCAGGCCGATTTGAGCCCCGTAAGTCAACTGCACAGTCCAATCTATCTTAGGATGCGCTTTATTAAAAACATCTGATTTCGCTGCCTCACATACTAAATCCGCGGACGCCTTATCTATCGCAACCGGATCTGTGGACGCCAAAATTCCGATATCCGGGGCTACCGAAGGGTCATCCTTTGCCATACAATCACAGAATTTGGTTATCTTCATTGCATAATTTAAGAATATACATCTTCCCTCTTTATCTTTCATCACGCCCAATGCGTGTTCTGCCATTTTCTCCTGTAAAATTGTTGCCGCTTCGCTCCACGAAATCTTTATAGCATCGTCGCGGCACGCTATCAAACAGTCTCCGCAACCTATACAGACATCCTCTCTTATATAGGCGGCCTTGCCTTTCATTATAATCGCATCGACAGGGCAATTAATAATACAAAGTCCGCAAGCTGTGCATTTGCTCGAAAGCACGCTTGGTTTTACATTTGAATGCTGAAGCAATTTTCCTGCGCGGGTCGCAAGTCCCATCCCGATATTCTTTATCGCTGCCGCAAAACCAGACATCATATGACCGGTAACGTGAGATAGCGCTATTAGGCAATCCGCGTCGGCACAAGCGCGGGCAATCTTGACCGATTTGAAATGTTTTTTATCTATCTTTATCTCAACATTTTCGCCCGACCTTAAACCGTCCGCTATTACTATCGGAGCTGTAGTTATTTCCGGCGTAAAGCCATGTTCGTATGCTAAATTTAGATGGTCAATCGTGTTTTGCCTTTTTTCCTTATATAATGTATTGGTATCTGTAAGAAAAGGTTTGCCCCGATGCGACTTTACCTCATCCACAACGAATTTAACATATTGAGGATTAATATATCCTTTATTCTTTTCTTCGCCAAAGGAAAGCTTAATCGCAACGAGGTCATCTACCATTATGTATTTCTTCATATTAAAACTTCCAAAAAGCAACCGCGTCTTCTCCTTTATCGAATCTGCGCTATCTTTTAAATTCGCTCTTACGAAATATACTCTCGCTCTCATTTATAGTGCGAACTCCCTTGCCTCCAACTTTTCCAAATCTATAATCGCAACGGTCGATTTTCCATAAAGCCAGCCCCCGCATTCGCCGGGATTTACTATCAAAGTATCTTTTACTACCCTAATATCTACCTTATGCGTATGCCCATAAATTATTATATCGTATTCACGTCTATCTATTTTGCCCTGGAGGTCTTCTATGTCCTCTAACTCATGCGTAATCATAATCCTTTTATCCGAGAGCTCATACCTATAGGGATGGTCAACTATCAGGCCGTTGGACTTCATCGCTAAACCCTTCTTCTCTCCATTGTTATTCCCGAAGATGCCGAGCCATTTGCACTTCAATTTGGAAAATGGATTTAAACTAAACGGCGCGCAGTAATCGCCGGCGTGGATTACTAATCTACAGCCCTCTGAATTAAAAACATCTATTGCCTTAGCAATCATCGGCATATTATCGTGAGTATCCGCGATAACCCCTATCCTCATTTTTACTCCTCCTTTAACATGATGACCGCTGCCATCCGACCTGCTTTCTCGCCCTCTCTTCTATATGAATAATATTTATCGTTGCTACAAGAAGTGCAGATCCCGCAGTCGAATATATTCTTCGAACTTATGCCGCAAGCCAAAAGTTGCCTTACGTTCTCACCAACTAAATCGAAATAGAACCTATGCGCTACCTTAACGACCGAATTCGGAAATCGCCCTAAGAACTCGCTTTTTACTTCATAACAACATTGCCTTATCGCAGGCCCCAAGCCAACGAGGACTTGCGATATATCAGATTTAAAATTCGACTTCATAAGATTCAAAATATTATTCGCTATCCCCTCATAGGTCCCGCGCCAACCGGCATGGGCGATAGCGATTACGCATTTTACGGGATCATATAAAAATATCGGAAGGCAGTCCGCGGTTAAAACAACGATTGCAATGTCCCTTAAATTCGTTATGGCGCCGTCGCATTCCCGAAGTGGAGCAGTTAACTTAGTTTTGCTATCTATATTTAAAACTTTTGCTCGGTGAATTTGCTCTAAATAGGCCAAGCGCGAGTTGTCAATTCCAACCTCGTTTAGAAAATCGTCTAGAGTTATATGCCGAGTTGCAACTCCATAAACAATCGGATATTTTTTAAAGCCTTCAAATTCAATCATAACTAAAACGGAAGGCCTAAAGCAAAATGAAATTTGCCCTTCGGCGCACCCGGGTCGCGGTCTAAGGGATATCCATAATCTAAACGCAAGACCGCCCAATTCGTCCTGTACCTTAATCCAACTCCGACGGAACTTTTAAAATCGCTCGACAAATCAATCGCACTAAATTTATCCCAGGTAGAACCCGTGTCAAAAAAGACTGCGCCGTTCAACCTTTTATATATGGGGAACCTTGCTTCCGCATTTGCAATCGCCATAATCTCGCCCCACAACGGAAGGCCCCTCGAATCCTTTGGGCCTATTAGCCTCGACCTATAACCTCTCACTGTAGTTGAGCCGCCGACGTAAAATCTCTCAAAAAATGGGACGTCCTCCGAGCCGCCGTACTCGCCGATCCAACCTCCCTTTACCCTAAAGACGAAGGTTATTTTTGGATACCCCGTCGTGAGATACCAACTCGCCTCTCCTATGGTCCTTGTAAAATTAAAGTCGCCTCCCAGTCCTCTCGATGCAAGTTCAGCAGATAATGCGCGATATGAGCCGTCTATCGGATAGAGCGAATCGTCGAAGGTATTTCTTTCTAAATTCAAAGAGAATATCGAGGTCGACTTTCTACCTATATGACGATGAAAATCTGAAGGCGCCGAAGATTGGATATCATAGACATTGACCGTCTCATATGAATATTTCAAATAGCCACTCGTATGTTCGCTTAAGCGCCGACCTAATAATACTGCGCCACCTGCCCCTTCCAAATTATAGCGTTCGTCTTTCTCTTTTCTGCCGGCGATTTCGCTTCCGCCAAAATATGGCGTATTAAATAAATCCTTTATAATAACTCCAAACTTTAATCTCTTCACGCCTTCGGAAATCCTTCCGGAAATATTCAATTTCGTCTTCTCCCCGAATATCTCCTCAAATCCAAAACGAAACCTCTCGAAAGGCGTGCCTGGAGTATAGTCAACGCCAAATTTGCGCGCCTTCTCCCTATCTACCAAATTCGCGTAAAAATGCTGAAAGGTTTTAATCTTCGCGTAGCCAATTGTAAATATAGATGTGTAATGGCCAGTAGGAAGCCAGGTCAATTTCGGCTGTTCCAATGCTCGCCATAATTTGAGAGTGGCCGACTTTGGAATATCTAAATCGAAACGGGCATTTATCATCATCGACGGCTTTGTCTTTGCCTTAAAAGCAAATGTCAACGGATCCAGCATCCACCATTTCCTCTCTAAATCCCAAGTAGACTTTATGCCCTCTTCTATCAGCCTTTGTTTATATGATTTAGTTGCCCCGCTGTGCCATATGATTTCGCCTATGTCGCCTCCTCCTAAAATTATAACCATAGATTTTATCCTATCGTCAACGCCAGCGACAACTGGAACAACCACCCCGCCTAAACTTATCCCCATTATGCCAATTCTATCCACCTCAATCTTTGGGAGATTCTCTAACCAATCGATGCCCCTGCGTGCTTCGATTACCAATTGACGTAGCAATTGAACCATTTCGTCCGCTACGCCCTTTTCCATCCCTTTCTTAACCCAGGCGCGACTGAATCTGTAATTCTTCTGAAAAGCGGTTTGAACCAAAAGCGCTGCTATGCCATTTGACGCCAAATCGCGGCAGAAGGCCCCTTCGATTTGAGGCGCTCCGCCAGCAAGATGGCTTAAGAAGATTACTGCGGGATACGTATCTTTGCCTCTTGGCTCATAGAAATCCAGATATACCAAATCTTCCGGATAATCTGTTTCGACGACAGATGGATAATTAAATCTATAATGCTCGTATCCAGCCGTCTTCTCTACCAACTCCAATTTGTACGGAAAGAGTTTGCTTTCGTAACTATAAAATTCAAATGGGTCGATGGGCTTTTCGTCAGTTACTGAAATCCCTAATTCATCCTTGAGCTTAAGAAGTGAGTTTATCGATTCAGTAATCCCCCCTACTTTAAATCTAACGACATAATTTTTTGTATTAAACTCTATAACGCATCCGTCATTTCTCCTGGTATCGCCGATAATAACGGCATCCATTATGGCTCTGGGTGAAGAAGATATGAGCCTTATCCCGTCATACAGCGAGTCGGAATATTGAAGAACCTGGCGCAATAAAAACAAGATAGGCACTCCTTTTGCAGAACTTAAAGTCTTTCCAGGGCCCCTTTCATCTAACGTCACGCCACTCTCATTCATTCCTGTCAAAGTTCCAATTATTCCAGGGGACCCAACAGCAACAAAGGGGTTTCCTGTTTGGGGCTTATAAAAAAACGCTACGTGGCGTTGCTTTAAAAAATCTCTGAATTGTGATTCGATGTTAAGTTTAGTTAACGATGCGGTATCTAAAAATGTATGCATAAGCAAAATATCTTTATAACTTAAGCCTGAAGCCTCGGCCAGCCCTTTTAATTCTTCTTTATACTCCTTGGGGATATATCTGTCTAAGGCTTCAGCGCGAGAGCGAAAATACTTAAGGAGTGGAATATGAGGGAAAAATTTCCGCTTCTGTTTCTGTTCCTCAGAAGCTAAATATCTCAAAATATGATTGGAAAAAATATCCTTTATTTTATCCTTAAGAAGCGCCCCATGTTGATAGCCCATCTCATATGGCGTTCCAGAAAGATAGAGGACTAAAATCCCATCACGTTCTTCTAACTTGGCTTTCTTCATTATCCCTTCTTTTTCGTCAGATGAAGTAGCGATATCCTGTGAATATGCGTCGGAAAATAGCGAGTAGATAAATAACAAAATTGCAAATGGGATAAACCACCTCACTGTTGCTTCCTCTTCCACTTTTTATTTTCCCCTTGTTCTCCCTTTGACCTAGATTCTTCTTTTGTTTCAACCCTTGGATGTTCGCCAACTAACGGCACGAATAAAACTCCTGTTATCTCATATTCTTTAAGCTTGTCGCCCGGCTGTTTTTGAACTAAAAGCAATTTCTGCATCCTTTCGTCTCCAACAGGAATTACGAGTCTTCCTCCCACCTTAAGTTGCTCTATCAATGGCTGTGGAATATATTCAGCCGCTGCGGTCACTATTATAGCGTCAAATGGTGCATATTCCTCCCACCCGTAATAGCCATCGCCTATCTTTACCTTAATATTTGTATAGCCAAGTCCTTTCAATCGCTCTTCGGCGCCTTTACCTAAACTATCTATTATCTCAATCGTATAGACCTCTTTTGCTAATTCAGCTAAAATCGCCGCCTGATAACCCGAGCCCGTCCCCACCTCTAAAATCTTCTCATCCCCTTTTAACTCTAAAAGTTCGGTCATCAATGCAACTATATAGGGCTGCGAAATCGTCTGCCCTTTGTCAATTGGAAGAGGCGTATCCTCATAGGCATACCTTTTCAACGCTTCGGGAACGAACTTGTGCCTTTCAACCCAACTCATTACCTCCAACACTTTTTTATCTTTTATTCCTCGGGCAACGAGTTGTTCCTGAATCATTCTTTGTCTCGCCGCAACGTAAAAATTTTCTTCCTCGGCATTAACTCCATATGCGAGTAATAAGGAAAGACAAAGCGAGACAAACGTCGAGGCAATATTAAATATTTTATTTCTTAATTTGCAATTCAATGCCGTCATTGACACAGAATCTAAACCACTCCCCATACTCGGCGCCGCACTTCGGACAGAATTTGGTTGCCTCGGCAGGTTGGGGTGGGGGTTGCGTTGTAACATATTTTAAAAACGCGACCTCTGCTCTTGCCTTTGCTGCCCTATCAGAATATAGCGGATGGCTCCTTAAATAGACGAAGCCTTTATCCCAGGGATGTCCCTTTTCTTCACTCTGCAATTTTTCCAAAAATGTAATCATTCCGTTCGGGTCAAACCCTGCATAATAAGAATATTTCACTCCTAACTTATCCGCTTCAAATTCATCCTCCCTTGAATAGCCGAGCATAATTAAATTCATAGCGATATTGGCGCCTCGCTGAACTTCTCTTGAGCCAACCCTTGAAAATATGAGGCCCGCAAATACAGAGTAGGCCATATCTGCTTGCATCGCCTTAACCGCATGCTTCGCCGCAATATGCCCTATCTCATGGGCGATTACCGCTGCCAATTCATCATCATTGGCCTTATCCAATAGCCCTTTATTCACATAAACATATCCGCCAGGCGTGGACAACGCATTTATATCTTTATTTTTAATCACCTTAAAATGGTATTCTAACTCCCGCCTATCGCAAACCGATGCTATTCTGTTGCCTATCCTTTTAACTCGTTCAATTTGCGCGGGGTCATCTGATAATTTAAAACGATTTTCTATTTGTCTCGCAACCTGCTGGCCAATTGCAACCTCCTCCTGCGTCCCTATCATAATAAATTCATCCTTCGCCGTGGCAGGATTATAAGTCGTCGCGCAACTTGACAAAAGCACAGGCGCCGTCGCTAACGCCAAAAATAAAATATTTTTGAACTTACTCACTTCTTCACCTCTAAATAACCGGCAAGTGGGTCCACTGGCTCGCCGTCTATCCTTATTTCGAAATGTAGGTGTGGAAGGATTGCCCGCCGCCACGCATTGCCGGTTTTGCCTACCTCTCCTATTATATCACTCCTTCTTACCTTTTTACCATTTGTGATGAATAACTTTGAAAGATGTCCGTATAGAGTCATCGCGCCATCGGGATGATTAATAATTATATATTTACCCATACCCTTGCCTTTTTTGCCGATATAAGCGCGCCCAGATTTAGCCGCTTTAACCGGCGCGCCTACCCTCGCTTGAATATCGATGCCTAAATGGAGCCTTCCTCCGCGCCGCTTCGCCCCGAACTCTCCCGAGCCATAGCCATCGTCTCTAATTCTCATTCCACCATTAGAATCTATGGGGCATAAGAACTTTGGTTCCTTTATATGAAATATTAAAATCGAAACTGGCTTATAAAGCAAAATGGCTAAGGATATAATAACGATAACCAATATTAACCTTTTAACCCGTCTCATTCTGCTAAAGTCCTCTTTACGACCCAATTTAAAACATATTCTTGAATTTCATCTTTATTTACTTCCCTGAACAATTCGTGATATAACCTGGGATATAGTTTAATCTCTTTATCGAGGCAATTTAGTCCTTCGTAGAATTCCCTTGTGGCATCTGCGCTTGTCACCCTGTCGCCTGTGCCATGTAACAATAGAATCGGCACTTCTATTTTCGATATATTATCGAATGCATATTTTATCGCCTTTATCATTTCAAAATATAGCCTAATGGAAATCGCTCTGTGTGAGAGCTTATCTTGCTTTGTCTCTTGAATTGCCCTCTCATCGTGAGAGATGTCTTCGAATGGTATCCTATTCCAAAGGGTCAAGGCAGGGGTAAAGTAATTCAGTAATTTTGCTATGACAATTTCAATTCCACTTGGAGGATTTTTAAGACGAAGCGCTGGGGAGGAAGCGACAACGCCTTTTATTTCTTTACTATATTTTATCGCAAAAATGATGGAAACTAAACCACCGAGGCTTTGGCCGATTAGATATACATCTTCCTTTAAAGTTTGAACTTTTACGATATCGACAAAATGTCTTAAATCCTCTACGAGCTCTTTGAATCTATTTACGTGGCCCCTTCTGCCCTGTGAACGGCCGTGTCCACGTTGGTCATATGAAAAGGCGGCTATGCCACATTTATAAAATTTTTCGGCGAACGCATCGTATTTTAAGGAATGCTCGCCTAAGCCATGGACGAATATCGCAGATGCCCTTGGCCCTTCTGGAATAAATCCCGCCCTTGCCCCGCCCTTGCGTGCAAGGGCGGGGCTTGCGTGCAAGGGCGGGATAAATGCTCGGTAAATTAGATTTTGTGCGTCAGAATTTTTGAGTGAGCCGTCAAACCGCACCCCGTCAGAAACCTCCTTCACCCCGTTAGAAGTCAGTGGTTTCTAACGGGGCTCGTACATCCTGTCAAGGGTCTCCTTATACTTTTCGGAGATCACCTTTCGCTTGACCTTTAACGTTGGAGTAATCTCGCCGCCTTCTATGGATAAATTTCTATCTAAGAGTGTGAACTTCTTTATCTTCTCGTATCTGGCTAAATCCTTTTGCCTCTCCTCTATCCTTTTGGCTATAAACTCGTAGACCCGCGGATGCCGCACCAACTCTTCAACCGTAACGTATGGTATTCCCTGCCGAAGCGCTAAGCCTTTCAGCGCATCGAAATTCGGCACGACTAACGCGCTGATATATGGCCTTTTATCGCCGTATAAAACCACCTCTTGGATATATGAATCTGCTTTTATCAAGTTCTCGATATTTTGCGGCGCGATATTTTTGCCGCCAGCAGTAATTATGATATCTTTTTTTCTATCGGTAATATGTAAATATCCTTCGCCATTGATATAACCGATGTCGCCTGTATGCAGCCAGCCATCGCTATCTATTGTCTCCTTTGTTGCCACTTCATTTTTATAATAACCTGTCATTATATTAGGGCCACGAGTGAGTATCTCGCCGTCGGATGCTATTTTTACCTCAACATCTTTTATCGGCTTTCCTACCGAACCAAATTTAAACCCATCAACGGCATTGGCGGATATGACGGGCGAAGTTTCTGTTAAGCCATAACCTTCTAAAATTAAAATTCCAACTGAATAGAAAAATTCCGCCAACTCTTTAGAGAGGGGGGCGCCGCCAGAGATAAAAAATTTAAGTCGGCCGCCCACTGCCTGTTTAAGTTTTGAGAAAACCAAAATTTTCGCAATCGAATATCCTATACAAACAAGGGGGGAGGGCCATATATTATTTAATTTCGCATCCGTGTGCGCCTTTGCAACTTTAAGCGCCCAATTAAAAATTGCTTGTTTGGCAGGCGGGCTTTGCGCTATTATATTCATTATATTACTCTGCATCTTCTCATAAAATCTTGGGACGGCGCAGACTACTGTGGGCTTAACCTCGCGTAGGTTTTGCGGGACGGACTCCATATTTTCCGCATAAGCGATTGTGCCACCTAAGTAGAGCGGAAGATAATAACCCGCCATTCGCTCGAAGACGTGGCTTAGCGGTAAAAACGATAAATTGATATCGCCTTCACCAAGCGAAGAAAGCAAATCCGCTGATGAGCGGCAATTAGAAAGAAAATTATCGTGCGTCAAACAAACGCCCTTCGGTGGGCCGGTTGTTCCGGAGGTATAAATTATAGATGCGAGGTCGCCCTTCTTGGTGGCCTGTGAGCGAGATTCAAATTCAGTTCTTACCCGCGCCGCACTATCTCTGCCCAATTGAATCACCACCTCAAAGGCCATTATATCTTCGTCTTTAATTTCCTGCGGCGGATCGAATACGATTATTTTCCTTAAGTGCGGCAGCTTAGATTTTATCGTCAATATCTTCTGAAGGTGCTCACGATTTGAAACGATTACCATCTTCGACTCAGAATTCAAGAGGATATATTCAATCTGTGGAGGCACGTCCGTCGTATAAATCGGCACATCTACGCAGCCGATTGTAAGTATCGCTAAATCCGAGTATGCCCATTCGGGGCGATTCTCCGAAAGAAGCCCTACCTTATCGCCGACTTCCAATCCCAAACACAAAAGCCCATAAGCGAACTCCCTTACGTTTCTTTCAAATTCCAGCCAACTTATATTGCAATATTTTCCACTACGTTTTACTTTAAGGGCGCATTTGTCGCCATATCTATTCGCCTTCGAAAAAAACATCAAATGAATAGTATCTTCTCTCATCCCGTTAGAAATCCCTCCAAATTTGATTTGGGGTTAATGATGTTGAATAACCATACATTATAAATTTGTCCAGATTTGAGGCACGTATTTTAAGATTTCTAACGGGACTCATAGATTTTCCCTTTCCCTTAAAAGATAACCTTGCGCGCGCGATTTAATCCAACTAAAAGCCGAAGGAGATTCACCCTCTTTATAATTTTCTTTAACATTAATCTCCTTGCCTTGCCCTTCGGCATTTCTGATATGGTGAAGAAATCCCTCGCCAACTCAATTAGAAGGTCCAGATATTCCTTGAAAAATTCAGGATGTCTCATGGCAAAATTCGAAATTCCCTTGTATCGCTTCAAGTCCTTTAAGACAAATGAATCCTTAAGCCGCGCGCGATATTTCGATAATTCTTTGTTTGAATAATCGCCTCTTGAATACCTTTTTTACTATTCTCCTCTCGATGGGTGCCTCCTCCCAAAAATTCGGGATGAGTTTGTTTAAAATCGTCGAATATAATATCCCGCCCATAACATTCTTCGAGCCAGGCACTTCGCCGCGCTCTAAAATTACAACGTTTAAACCTGCCTTCGCTAAAACATAAGCGCAGGTAACCCCTGCTGGTCCGGCGCCCACAACTATACAATCAAATTTTTCACCGTCGGACATAGCGTTTCCCTTCTAACTCAATAACGCCTTTAATTCTTGCGTCAACTGTGGAACAATTTGAAATAAATCTCCGACTATTCCGTAATCTGCCTTCTTGAATATTGGCGCTTGGGGGTCTTTATTTATCGCTAAAATATATTTTGCCGACGATATCCCGACCAGATGTTGAATCGAACCTGATATTCCGCAGGCGATGTATAATTTTGGGCTCACAACTTTGCCGGTCTGTCCAACCTGCGTTGAATGTGGCATCCAGCCAGCGTCAACCGCTGCGCGCGAAGCGCCAAGGGCAGCTCCCAACACCTGCGCTAATTCCTCCAATATCTTAAAATTCTCCGGCGCTCGCATCCCCCTGCCGCCTGAGATTATTATCTCTGCTTCGGTCAACTCCAATTTTGCTTTTACGTCTTTGATTATATCCTTTATCTTAACGCGCAATTTCTCAAGCGAAATTTTTGCTTCTTTTGCAATTATCTCTGCAGATTTGCCTGCGTCTTTTGCAACCTCGCTTGTGCGCGGCCTTACTGTTGCAATAATTGGCCCTGATTTAAAAACGATTCTCTCAAGAAGCTTGCCTCCATACACAGGGCGAGTTAAAATTAATTTGGCATCGTTTATTTCAAAATCTACGCATTCCGTTGCTGATTGCGTTTTAAATTTGGCTGCTAACCGTGGCGCTAAGTCCTTCCCTTGAGAAGTAGACGGCAATAAAATTAAAAACGGCGTCTCGTTTAAACTCGAGAGCGCCTCGATGTATCCATCAGAAGTATATCTTTCTAAATTCGCATCTTCAAAAGTCAAAATCGAATCCGCTCCCGATGTCCTTAGCGCTTCTGCTAAACTTTTTGTGTCCTTCCCAATAACGATTGCAGACACTTTTTTATTTAGTTTATCGCCGATAGCTCGGGCCCGCGAAATTGCCTCAAGCGTTACCTTCTTTATCTGATTCTCTTTATGCTCTGCGATGACCCAAATCTCATCAGCCATAAGTTAACTCGCTATTCAATACAATTAAATTACCTTTGCCTCTTCGCGCAATAATTTTACAACCTCTTTTACAACTAAGTCTGGCTCTCCTTCTAACATCTTTGCGCCCTTCTTCTCAGGCGGAAGCGAAAGGTTTATCAACTCTATCTTTGAAGCCGCAAGGCCAACGGAATCCCTCTGAAGTCCAAGTTCACTTACGCCTATAGTTTTTATTTCCTTCTTCTTCGCTTCCATGATGCCTTTTAACGAGGGAAGCCGCGGCTCGTTTAGGCCTTTCTGACAGGTAATAACAAGAGGCAGATTTGCCTCAACGATTTCAGTCTCGTCCTCTAATTCGCGATGGACTTTTACAGTTTTTGAATCGATGAATTCCACCTTTACAGCCAACGTTACGAAAGGATGATTTAAAAATTCTGCAACCATCGGTCCTACTTCTGCGTAATCATCATCTACCGCCTGCTTGCCACAGAATATTAAATCATATTCTAACTTAAGAGTCGTAATTGTGTTAGCCAACGCATAAGCGGTTGTATAAGAATCTGAATGCGCCAATGTTATATCCTTTATATGAATCCCTGAATCCGCGCCCATTGCTAATCCCTGTCGTAGCGCCTGCTCGGCTCTCTCGGACCCCATCGTAAGCAATATGACGTGACCTCCTTGTTTCTCCTTTATCCTAAGCGCCTCCTCAATTCCATATTCATCATAAGGATTTATTACGTAGCCCAATCCTTCTCGCGCAATATCTTTACCATCGCCCGCCGGCGAAACTGAGGATGCGGTATCTGGAACCTGTTTTATAAGACAGATGATATTCATTCTACCCCCTTAATATCGCTCACAACTCATAACTCATTACTCATAACTTGACAATCTCACCTTCCCTTAAATCATCCTTTATCGGCTCAACCGATGCCGTTGCTTCTGAAATGGTCGCGATCTGCGGGCGCTTTGCTGTGGAGGCAACCTCTTTTAACATCTTGCCTTCATATATCGGATATGTCATAAGAAGCGTGCGTTTCTCGGTATCTATCTCTAACCCTGTGCAGTTGCATCCTAACCCGACTTCAAATCTCTGTGCCAATCTGGGGGTCAAATTCTGTTCCTCTATAGAATTGCTGAATAAAATAATCTCCGGTTTTAATTCATTTATCAAATTATATAACACATCTAAAATTTCTTTAATGTTAAAACTCGCGGTTTCCTTCACCCCGTTAGAAAATTCTTTTCTAACGGGGCAAGCATGTACTTTATCTGCGCCGTAGGCGATTGCCTCTTTTGCTAAAACTTCTGTGTTTTGACCGAAAATTACTCCGTCGACATTAACGCCTAAAATTTCGGCCAAATATCTGGCCTTTCCTAACGTGCCAAGCGATGATTTTGAAATCGCACCTCTCTCGTCCTCCAGATATACCAAAATCCCGCTATATTCCTCAATTGTCATGGAAGATATTCCCTCACCGAATCAAATGCCCTTGCTTTCTCTAAATCATCTTGCGAAATCTCCAAATCGGATGCTGAAAGGCGAATTAATTTTTTATGCGCTGCTTTTGCAATGCCCACCGCCGTCGGAATGCGTGGTTTATTCGAATCTTTTAAGACGGTAATTAGGGCGGGTAAATTCAAATCATCTGCCTTTAAATCTTTTACATTTATCGCTTGAGATAGGTTTAAAATTTCAGCAAGCCTTATTCCAACCTGTCCACCGTTTCCCGTTATCGAACCAGAGCCCGCGATAATTAAATCAAACGCATCCTGTTTTTTTATCGCACGGCTTAAAATTAAACTGGTTTGCGTGCTATCAATGCCTTCAAAAATTTTATCTACAATATGGTACGCCTCATCGCAGCCCATCGCAAGCGCATCTTTCAATTTTATCTCTAAGTCCTCTGGCCCTAAGCCAATTGCAACGACCCCTGCGCCCTTTTTTTCTCTTAATTGAAGCGCAAGCTCAATTCCATTTTCATCAACAGGATTTAATATCGGCGGGCCATTAAATACCACTGCCTGCTGGCTCTTCGAGACATAAGAATCAAAGAGATTTGGAATTTGTTTAACAAGGACGATTATGTGCACGCTTTCAATATCCGCCCTTCTTGATGATGTCGCGAGCGATGATTAATTTCTGAATC